>CAUZKS010000136.1:0-5926 GCA_963580625.1 Dehalococcoidia bacterium
ACAAGCTGTTGCACCGTGACATGGGACCCGTCGCCCGGTACCTCGGCCCGTGGGTTCCCGAGGAGACGCTACCGTTTCAGGACCCGGTGCCCGAGGTCACGCACCAACTGATCGACGACGCGGACGCCGCCGCGCTCAAGGGCAAGATCCTCGACTCCAGCCTGTCCATCTCCCAGCTGGTCTCGACCGCCTGGGCGTCGGCCTCGACCTACCGTGACACCGACAAGCGCGGTGGCGCGAACGGGGCGCGCATGCGCCTCGCGCCGCAGACGGAGTGGGACGTCAACGTGACGTCCGGCGTCTCGAACGTGCTGGAGACCCTGGAGGAGATCCAGCGGGAGTTCAACGGCTCGCAGACGGGCGGGAAGATTGTCTCGTTGGCCGACCTGATCGTGCTGGGCGGCTGCGCAGCCGTCGAGGCGGCTGCAAAGAAAGCCGGGCACGGCGTGCAGGTCCCCTTCACGCCGGGGCGCACCGACGCCACGCAGGAGATGACCGACGCCGAGTCGTTCGCCGTGCTCGAGCCGATCGCCGACGGGTTCCGCAACTACCTGCAGAACGGCCACGAGCATTCGTCGGAGCACCAGCTGGTTGACAAGGCGTTCATGCTGACGCTGTCCGCCCCCGAGATGACGGCCCTCCTCGGCGGCATGCGCGTCCTGAACGCGAACGCCGGGCAGTCCGAGTTCGGGGTCTTCACCGACCGACCCGAGACGCTGACCAACGACTTCTTCGTGAACCTACTCGACATGGCGACGGAATGGAAGGCGACCTCGGACACCGAGGAGGTATTCGAGGGCCGCGATCGCGGGACGGGCGAACTCAAGTGGAACGGCAGCCGCGTCGACCTCGTCTTCGGTTCGAACTCTGAGCTCCGGGCGATCGCTGAGGTCTACGGCAGTAACGACGCCGAGCAGAAGTTCGTGCGTGACTTCGTGGCTGCGTGGGACAAGGTCATGAATCTCGATCGCTTCGACCTCGCCTAATCTCGGTTCGCAGGTTTGCGAGCGACCCTAAGCTACGGTCAGTGATGCTGTCAACGCAACGTTCGGACTGTCAAGGGTACCTCAGCCTACGTTCGGGTTGGTTCTGCGCTTTGAGATCGAGTTGATGTCACCAGCGCAAGTGGTCGATCACGACGGCTGAGAAACGGGGAGAAGATTGTGGTTAAGCCGGTCCTGCCGGTGATCCAACGATCCTACTTCTTCCGGTGGAAGATCTGGCGTCCCGTCCCAGTCTACGGGGTTCTTGGCGTACTTAAGACGGGTGCGCAGGTTGACCTTGTACGGAGAAGGCAGGTTCTTATAGCGGGGCTGGGTGTAGGCGTGGTAATCGGGTCGGATGACGGCGTGTGAGGTGGTGGACGGATTGGAGCTGAGGCTGTAGATGCCTAGAGCCTTGCAGGCTTCTGCGGCACTGCCGTGCTTCTCGATCAGCTCATCTCGCATCCTGGCAGCTAGGGTACATCTGGCACAGTTGCCGGATGTCTGCGACGCCTATTGGGGCCCTAGTGACAACAGCGTTAAACCACCGTTTGTGTATACCATCCGGTACATAAACTACGGATGAATTTTATATTCCGATCAGCTTCGAGGTAAAATAGCGCGCCCGACAACTGCGGCCATTCCACCGAATTCCCTAATGGCCTGAAACGTTGCCCTGTTGTCAGGGGAGGACGCGATACAAAAAGTTCGATATGCGTCCACGAAGGGGAGCGGGTTTTCTCGACGTTTTTTTACATTTCTACTACGCTGAATTCTCTAACGTTGCCAACTTTGACAAGTTGGATATCGTTTTATGCAACGCCCATCTAGTCAACAGACCATGCGATGTCAGATACCCGCAGTAATATGCCCGATTGGAGTGGTTACGTATCGATTACGAGACTTTCTCTTAATCGACAGGCTGCTCTTGAACTGCTGTCAGACAATATACGGCGCGTCCTGCCGAACACCGTCAGACCCATTCATTAGCCGGTCGCCGACCGACCCAACCAACGCATACCCACCGGGTCAAGGATCACCGTGATCACTTGCTCACGGTATGACGTAAACGTAAACTCAATTCCATAAACGTAAAAGACAATACATTCCAGGGAAGAACCCATGACAACAACTGATGCCCATCCACAACCGTGGCTGCACCATTACCCCGAAGGGATTGACTGGTCTACACCACTGACCCGTCGGGCACTCAATGAGTACATCGATGACGCAGAAATCCGATTCGCTGACCGTCCCGCAATTGACTTTCTGGGCCGTAAAACCACCTACGCGCAGCTGGCAACCCATATTCGACAGGCTGCCAAGGGTTTTCAGGGCATGGGCGTCACAAAAGGGAGCCGGGTCGGCCTGTGCCTGCCCAATACCCCGTACTCGGTCATTTGCTATTTTGGCGCACTGCGTGCCGGTGCCACCGTCGTCAACTACAACCCCCTGTATGTTGAACGTGAGCTCGCATTCCAGATCTCCGACAGTGACACAGAGATTATGGTCACGATGGACCTTAAGCTGCTCTACCCCAAAGTCGCCGCGATGCTCAGCCAGACCGAAAGCCTGAAACAGATCGTCGTCTGCCGGATGTCTCCCATCCTGCCACCCGTGAAGGGTCTTTTATTCGGTATCGTCAAACGCAAAGAAATCGCGGCGGTCACTGACGACGAAACAACCATGCGGTTTGAAGATCTGATCAACAACGACGGACAACCCGAAGCGGTCGAGATCGATATCGAGCAAGACATCGCTGTGCTGCAATACACCGGCGGCACCACCGGCCGGTCCAAGGGAGCGATGCTGACACAGGCCAATCTGTCCGCCAACATCTCGCAGATGCTCTCGTGGTTCCCGGGTCTTAGGCCCGGTGAAGAAAAAATAGTCGGTGTGCTGCCTCTTTTCCATGTGTTTGCAATGACCGCCGTGATGAACTTCGCAGTGGCGTCGGGCACTGAGATGATTCTGTTGCCCCGCTACGAGCTGGAACAGACCCTGAAGATCCTGAGCGCTAAAAAGGCAACACTGTTCCCAGCCGTACCGACCATATACACGGCCATCAACCAGGCCCCGAACCTGGCCAAATATGACCTATCATCGATCCGCTACTGCATGTCCGGTGGTGCGCCCCTACCGCTGGAAGTCAAGCGCCAATTTGAACAGTTCACCGGCTGTAAACTGGTAGAAGGTTATGGTTTGAGCGAATCCTCGCCCGTTGCCACCTGTAACGCAATGACCGGCACCAATAAAGAGAACTCGATCGGCCTGCCGGTGCCCGGAACAGATATCACCATACACAGCCTCGAGGCCCCGCATGATCTCATGCCCATCGGAGAGCGCGGTGAAGTCTGGATCAAAGGCCCCCAGATCATGAAGGGCTATCTCAACCAAGCCGAAGAGACCAAGGACACCCTGCGCGATGGCTGGCTACGAACCGGCGACGTCGGCTACATGGACGAAGAGGGCCACTTCTTTCTGGTCGACCGACTCAAGGACCTGATACTGTGCAGTGGTTATAACGTGTACCCGCGCATGGTTGAGGAAGCAATCTACCTGCACTCCGCGGTTTCGGAGGTCACCGTTATCGGTATCAAGGACGACTACCGCGGCGAGAGTCCCAAAGCCTTTGTTAAGCTCAAACCCGGCGAATCACTCACCGGAAAAGACCTGCAGAAGTTTCTGGAGGACAAGCTCTCCAAGATCGAGATGCCCTCACACATTGAGTTTAGAGACGAACTGCCCAAAACGATCATCGGAAAACTATCCAAAAAGGAACTTGTGGCTGAGGAACAGGCCCAGCAAGCGTAGGCTGGCAGGTGATGGACACCACGCTCACTGAACGTGATGCCGATAACATCTACAGTGTTACGGAATTGGCTAATCTACTTGGCATCACACCACGGGCCATCCGATTTTACGAATCCAAGGGACTGGTGTCCCCTCGTCGAGCCGGCACGACACGGGTTTATAACTATCGCGATCGTGGCCGCCTGCAGATAATTCTGCGTGGCAAGCGACTGGGTTTCAGTCCGGCCGAGATCGGGGAGTACAGGCATCTGTATGATGCCGACCCCAGCCAGAGCGAACAACTCACGATGCTGCTGGAAAAAATCAACCAGCGGCTAAATTCGCTTGAGCGTCAGAAATCTGATCTTGCTGCGCTGGTCACCGAGTTGAACGACATCCGGCTACAGGCGCTCGATGCTCTGAACCGGACTCACAGCCAAACCCGAGCAAGTACAAACTGAACGCTTAAGAACAACACAGGCAAACCGGCTCATCTAGCATGCGCTGCACTGTGTGATCCAGCGACTATCAACAGGAGACGATCCAATGAAAAACGTTGTCATTGCAGGCTATGCCCGCTCACCGTTCCACTTTGCCCACAAGGGCCTGCTGGCTAAGGTCCGACCGGACGATCTGGCGGCACAGGTTGTCCGCGGCTTAATAGACCGAACCGGTGTCAATGTCGACGACATCGAAGATCTGATTCTCGGGTGCGCATTTCCCGAAGGTGAGCAGGGACTCAACATGGCCCGCCTGGTGGTGCTGATGGCGGGCCTGCCTATCAGCGTCGCCGGTACCACGATCAACCGGTTCTGTGGTTCTTCCATGCAGTCCATTCACAATGCGGCCGGTGCTATTCAGATGAACGCCGGTGAGGTCTTCATCTGTGCGGGCGTCGAGTCCATGAGTCGCGTCACCATGGGCGGATTCAATCCGATGCCCAATCCGGCGCTGCTGGAAACCAACCCGGCGGCTTATATTTCGATGGGTGAAACAGCCGAAAATGTCGGCAAAGAATACAACATCGATCGCGCGGAACAGGAACAGTTTGCTGTTCTGAGTCAGCAGAAAGCTGCGGACGCCCAATCACTGGGCAAGCTGGAACGCGAGATCGTACCGATCCAGATGAATGGGCTAACCGTTGATACTGATGGCTGCCTGCGACCCGGTACTTCCGCCGAAGATCTGGCGGGCCTGAAGCTGGCTTTCGACGAGAACGGTAGTGTGACGGCTGGCACCTCCTCACCACTGACCGATGGCGCAGCGGCAACGCTGGTGTGCTCAGAGGCCTACGCCCAGGAAAACGGACTGGAACCCATCGCCCGAATCAAGAGCATCGCAGTCTCAGGCTGTAAACCTGAAACGATGGGACTCGGCCCAATCTTTGCTTCACGCAAGGCACTGGCCCGCGCCGAATTAAGCGCAGACGCCATTGACGTGGTGGAGATCAACGAAGCCTTTGCCACCCAGTCGATCGCATCTGTTCGTGATCTGGGCCTTGATATCGACAAAGTGAATATCGACGGCGGTGCAATTGCCATCGGTCATCCACTTGGTGCAACCGGTGCGCGGATCACCGGTAAAGCTGCGCAAATTCTCAAGCGCGAAGGTGGCCGCTACGCACTGTCAACTCAGTGTATTGGTGGTGGCCAGGGAATCGCGACTGTGATGGAAACTGTCGGCGCATGACCGATATAAACAAGGTCGCTGTGATCGGTGCCGGCGTCATGGGCGCCGGTATCGCAGCCCATGTCGCCAACGCCGGCATAGCGGTCATTCTGCTCGACGTGGTCCCCGATGGCGCGCCCAACCGCAGCGTGTTGGCCGAAACAGCTGTACACAACCTGCTTAAGGCCAACCCGGCACCGCTGATGCACAAGCGAAATACCCGCCGTATTCAGACAGGAAACCTCGACGATGATCTAAGCTTGCTGGCAGAATGCGACCTGGTGATCGAAGCAGTTGTCGAGAACCTAGAGATCAAGCAGGAGCTCTACAGACGGGTTGACACCACTCGCAAGCACGGCTCGATCGTCACATCGAACACGTCCACGATCCCACTGGCGAAACTGGTGAGCGGATTACCTGAAGGTTTTGCCCGTGACTTTGCGATCACCCATTTTTTTAACCCGCCGCGGTATCTGCGGCTA
>CAUZKS010000137.1:0-5862 GCA_963580625.1 Dehalococcoidia bacterium
TCGGACGCGTAAAAAACCAGCCCCTAAAAAAGTTCCGACAGGTCCCGTCACCCTGGATACGTCTATCGAAGACCTCCCATTCATCACAAAGACCAACCACTCGCGGTTCAAGCGACTCGGAGTGGTGGACCTGCGCGGGCTGCTCCGGATGTACCCGGCCCGGCACCTGGACTACTCCAAGATCGGCGACGTGATCGACCTCGTCTATGGCGAAGAGATGAGCGTGGTCGTCACCGTCACGTCGGCATCCTCCGCTAACATCGGCAGGCGCGGCGCGGCGCGCATCACCGCCCGTGACGACACCGGATTCGTCGGTATTACATGGTTTGGACAGCCCTACCTCGCACAACAGCTACGGCCGGGCACACGGATCGTTATCAGCGGGAAGGTTGAAACGTACAGAGAACAGGTGCAGTTCCAAAACCCGGAGTACGAGATTATCCGGGGCGACAACCTGACCCATGCCGGAAACCTTCTGCCGATCTATCCATCCACCGACGGCATGTATCAGCGAACTTTACGCACCGCGGCTAGGAATGCACTGGACTCAGGATTGACCCTTCTGGAGGAACATCTCGATCCGGATGTCCGCAAGCGCAACGTGCTTCCCGGGCTGCGAGATGCTGTCCAGTGGATGCACCACCCGGACTCGATGGAGCAGTGGCATGAAGCTCGGAGACGGCTTGCGTTTGACGAACTTTTCATCAACCAGCTTGCCGTTCAGCGCCGGAAACGTGAGTGGCGGGAACGGGCAGGCGGCGTGTCGATCAAACCGAACCACGACGTTCTGAAGTCGTTCCTTGAGACGCTTGAGTTCGAGCTAACAGCAGATCAGGACGCGGCACTAAAGACCGTGCTTTCCGACATCTCGGCCGAGGTGCCGATGGGGCGACTCCTCCAGGGCGAGGTGGGCAGTGGGAAAACCATCATCGCGGTGACCTCGTTGCTTGCAACGGTGGCCTCCGGACACCAGGGAGCGATGCTGGCGCCGACAGAAGTGCTGGCGGAGCAGCACTACCTGTCACTGCGCACCCTGTTTAATGCCGTGCCGATCGCTGGAGAACAAGCGTCGATGCTTGAACCGGATGAGCCGGATTCTGGAAGCCAGCAACGGCACGGTGGCGACCCCGTCATGGAGGCGCATATCCCGGGGTTGGACTCGCCGATGCGAATAGGCTTGTTGATCGGCAGCCACACGGCGCGGGTGAAGCGCGATGTGCAGGCGAAGATCGCGTCTGGCGAGATCGACATCATCGTCGGCACGCACGCTGTGATCCAGGAATCGGTGCAGTTCAAGGGGCTAGGTCTCGCCGTCGTGGACGAGCAGCACCGTTTCGGCGTCGAGCAACGCGCCGTCCTTGGCGATCAGCGCCCGCGTCCACATCTACTCGGTATGTCCGCAACCCCGATACCACGCACGCTGGCGCTGACCGTATACGGAGACCTGGACCTAACGACGCTTCGCCAGCTACCCGGCGGCCGGAAACCGATAACAACATTATGGGCGCGCACCCCTGGACAGCGATCAGACGCCCACAAGCACGTGATCGACGAAGTGACCGCGGGACGACAGGTATTCGTCGTCTGCCCGCTGATCAATGAGTCGGAGGAGATCCGTACCCGGTCGGCCGTGGAGGAGTACGAGTATCTTTCAAACGGCCCGTTCAGTGACCTGAACGTGGGATTGTTGCATGGCCGTCTGCCCCTGGCCGAGAAGCAGCAGGTGATGGACCGATTCCGGGAGCGGGAGATCGACGTTCTGGTTGCCACTCCGGTGATCGAGGTCGGCATCGATATCCCGAATGCCACCGTAATGCTGATCGAGGGAGCGGAGCGTTTCGGCTTGTCGCAACTCCACCAGCTGCGCGGGCGAATCGGGCGAGGCGGGTACGCCAGCCAGTGCATCCTTCTCTCAGACGAACCTAACGCGGATGCCCGAGAGCGGATGGGCATCATTGAGCGGACCTCTGACGGCTTCGATCTCGCCGAAGAGGACCTGAGATTGCGTGGACCGGGTGATTACATCGGCACACGCCAGAGCGGTTTCGCAGACCTGGTTATCGCCTCGCTTACAGATGCCGATCTGCTGGCGATGGCGCGGGCCGAGGCGGTCGACGTGATAGCAGCGGACCCGGGCCTTGAAGACCCTGGTCATGAGGCACTGGGTCGAGAGCTGGACCGCATCCTGAACGGCCGCGTCGCCGAGTTCTCTTGACCGAGTACGTAGCGGATTATTCGCTTTTTACCGCAGCAAATTCAGAGTGACCATTTAGGCATACAGGAGCAACCCTTGGCAGGCAGACTTACTGGTAAAACGGCGCTCATCACCGCGGCAGGACAGGGCATTGGTTGGGCCACGGCGGTGGCTTATGCAGACGAAGGGGCTACGGTCTGGGCGACCGACATCAACCCGTCAACGCTGGGGTCGCTAGACTCCACCCCGGGGATCACGACCCGGGTCCTTGATGTCACGGACACCGATGCCGTCCGGGCAATCATTGATGAGATTGGAACCCCGGACATCCTGTTCAACTGTGCGGGGTTTGTCGCCGCCGGCAACATCATGGAATGCTCGGATGAAGACTGGGACTTCTCGTTCAACCTGAATGTACGTGCGATGTTCCACATGATGCAGGCCGTGCTGCCTGGAATGGTCGAGAAAGGCGGCGGCAGCATCATCAACATGTCGTCCGTCGCGTCCAGTCTGCAGGGGGTCGTAAACCGGTTTGTGTACAGCGCAAGTAAGGCCGCCGTTCTCGGTATGACCAAGTCGGTTGCCGCCGACTTCATCGGCCAGGGCATCCGGGTCAACGCCATCGCGCCTGCCACGGTCCAGACGCCGTCGCTTGATGACCGCATCAACGCCTCGCAGGATCCTGTGCAGGCCCGGAAAGACTTCATCGCCCGCCAACCGATGGGGAGACTCGGCAATCCAGAAGAGATTGCATCCCTGGCCGTATACCTGGGATCAGACGAGACGGAGTACATCACCGGATCAGTGCAGGTGATTGATGGCGGAATGACCCTCTGATCCGAGACTTCCGGATCGCCGGTAATTACCGGTTTTGTCCCAACGGGATTAGGATGCGGGCCGCGTGATGGCGTGCACCTCTAAATAAATCAGCCAATACGTGTATCGCCACGGGCGATTTTTGTATCAACAGCTCCGCCTAATACGGCCTTCAGCTACTAAGGACAGGAAAATCAGTCAGCTTTTTTCGTCATACAAATTGCGGGAGGTAGAGTTCCCGAACCGGCTCTTCGTCGCGCCTATGTGCCAGTACTCGTGCGAGGACGGCATGCCGAATCAGTGGCACATGGTCCACCTTGGAACCCGGGCCGTTGGGGGCGCCGGGATGGTGATGACCGAAGCGGCTGCGGTAAATCCGGAGGGACGTATCAGTCCGTCGGACGCTGGTATCTGGAACGACGAACAGGCCGAAGCCTGGAAGCCGATCACGAGTTTCATCTCCGAGAATGGCTCGGTTCCGTGTATACAGCTCGCCCACGCCGGTCGCAAGGCCTCACGTGAAGCGCCGTGGCGCGGCAGCGGCCTGGTAGGCGCCGAGGACGGTGGATGGCAGCCGGTCGGCGCTTCACCGGTACCGTTTGACGAGGGTTGGGCGACGCCGGACGAACTGAGCGAATCAGATATCGATGCCCTCGTTGATGACTGGCGCGACGCAGCGCAACGCAGCCTGGACGCCGGGTTTAAGGTCGTAGAACTGCACTTCGCACACGGTTATCTTGCTCACACATTTCTGTCGCCGCTTTCGAACCATCGCGAAGACTCGTACGGTGGCAGCGCCGAAAATCGTGAGCGCTTCCCGTTGAGGATCGTAGACGCAGTACGCGAAGTGTGGCCGGAGAACCTCCCGCTTCTAGTCCGCATCTCATCCACGGATTGGGTCGAAGGCAGCGGTTGGGACGTGCCCAACGCGGTCCAGTTCTCGAAGTCTTTGAAAAAGCACGGGGTTGATCTGGTCGATTGCTCCTCCGGAGGCGTTTCGCCCCATCAGCAGATGACGCTCCGGCCGGGCTACCAGGTACCGTTCGCCGATGCCGTCCGCTCTGGCGCAGGGGTGCCTTCAGGCGCAGTGGGTTTGATCACGGAATCGGCGCAGGCAGAAGAGGTGCTTACTTCCGGCAAGGCGGACGTAATCTTCCTGGCGCGTGAACTCTTGCGCAATCCATACTGGCCGCTACACGCCGCGATCGAACTTGGCGACGACGTGGAGTGGCCGGATCAGTACGCTCGATCAAAGCCAGGGTTCTAACGGGACCGTGTGTCCCACGGGAAAGGCCATATAACTACATGTCCAAGCTTGTACAGGGCGACAAACTTCCGCAGATCACATTCAATCTGATTGATGGCGGATCGCTCACATTGCCGGACGAAATGCCGACGAGGTACGTGGCGCTTCTTTTTTATCGCGGTAACTGGTGACCGTACTGTCGTCGGCAGTTAGCCAGCTATGAAGCGAAGAAGGATGAACTAACTGAACTTGAAGTTACCGTAATCGCTGCGACGTCCGACGACAGGGATACCACCGTCGATATGGCCGGTGAGTTGGGACTTACGATGCCGATAGCGTACGGCGTTACTGAGCCTCAAGTAACGAGGTTTGACGCATGGCACGGGAATAACGAGCACGGTCATTTCATTCAGCCGATGGAGTTCCTAATCAGCCGGGGTGGAACCGTTTATGCTTCAATGTACGCATCCGGTCCCATTGGTCGAATGGCGGTAAATGAGGCCATCAATGGAGTCAATTACCGAATCAATCGAAGAATGATGTTGTCGAGGCAGAATAAATAACAACTTCGATAGGCCGGGTACAAAAAAGGGGAGCGTATTGCGCTCCCCTTTTCGTATCACCCAGATCAAAGATCAAACAGGGTTCTTGCGTGGGCGTCCCGGTCGTCGCTTCTCTTCTTTGAGAGCGAACAGCACTTTGTTCCCAGAGATCGCAGCCTGGAGTTTCTTCCCGGCCGCCTTCCCGGCATACATTACGCTGGCCCGGACTTTCTGCGAGGTCTGTCCCGGCTCAACCACTACCGCCTTGGCAGCGCCTGGAACCAGCGAATCAATCGCTTCGATCAGCTCTTGTGTCTCGGGCGAGCGAACTCGTCCGCGGCGTTGAGCCGTCTTCAGCGTATTTAGATCGGCTTCTTCGATTCGCATTCTTAGCTCCGTCAATTAAGACAAATATCATCGTCAGCAATTCGTGACGACCTAGAGAGATTATCGCAAATATTTCATTTTAGTCAATCTATTCGCAGTCAAATTGTAATCATTTATTGGGACGTTTCAGCCGACGTGCAATAGGTGCTATCATGGGCGGCCGAAAATTCATCTCATGTTGTATCCCATTTCCAACAGTTGACCGGTCGAGAACATACGAGGCGATTACGTTAGGAGCACGCGGATCGTGAAACGACCGCACTTCAAGCCATATACTCATTGCGAAAACACTTTGAAAGTAGCGTGAACTACGTAATCATTGTGTGCTATATGGCGACAATTATTATGGTCAATAAAATGTGGAAAGCTGCGACAAATGGACTGATACCGGAAATGTTTCCCGACTGACTTTTCATTCGCCATGAGTAACGCAGCCAGAATTGTAATTCGCTTGTCCAGTATTCGTCGTTGGCATAACTGTTGGTCATGTGGGTATGAACGTTGCGTAACTCACCACATGCGTCATGTGTCGCCTCATAAAGACCGGAAGTCTGACCTCTGCGGCGCGCAGAACAGGCGTCACACGCCAGATGCAGCGTTTTGAGATGGAATTTGGTGTGGGTTTTGTCACCAGGTGGGCGCCGGGGGGGAATAACGCCTCCCGGGTCTTGGGAATG
>CAUZKS010000138.1:0-5859 GCA_963580625.1 Dehalococcoidia bacterium
AGTTGTTAGGCAAAGATGAAGAGACCTCGCCGTAAAGGCGGGACTCCCCCCGACAGCCAGTGACCTGAGGCTCTCCAAGAGCCGAGTCCCGCAATCACGCGTCGTATCCAGCGGATCGCGATCCGTCCATGTTCCCCTCACCCTGCGCCCTCTCCCATAGGGAGAAGGGGCCGCATGATCGCCAACAATCCGGCTATTCGAGGCACATACCATGACACGCGGTCGCCTCGAGATTAACCCTTTGCGATGCCCAGCAGTTCCTGCGGGTCCGGCAGTTCGCCTGGCGGGTATGTTCGGGCGTCCTGGATTACGCCTTCGCTGTCTATGACGAAGCTCGACCGGCCGGCCACACCTCGGTCCTCGTTATAAATCCCGTATGCCTGTGCGACGGCGCCTTTGGGGTGGAAATCGGCGAGCAGTTTAAAACTGATGCCGCCGTTGGCCTCGGCAAACGCCTTCTGAGAGGCGAAAGAATCGACGCTCACATCGAGGATCTCGATGCCGGCCGCCTTGTAGTCATCCTGGTTCTCACGGAACCGTTTGAGTTGATTCGTTCAGCCGCCGGTGAAACTCAGTGGGTGGAAAACGAGCACCACCGGGTTGCCCCTGAGTTCGCTCAACGTAATCGGTTCGTTCTCGTGAGACGCCAGAGTGAAGTCCGGCGCCGATATTCCTGCCTCGATGGCCATTTTTCTGTCATCCTCCCCGGGTTTGATACGTTTCAGGTCAGGCCCGCAACTAATCTGCGGCCGTTAAATCCTCGTCCGGCTGCCAGCGCAGGTACGGGTGTCGTGCCGCGTTGGCCTCGTCCAGCCTGGTGTTTGGCGTGTCGTGCGGTGCATCGTGCAACAGATCGGGATCGGAATCGATCTCTTTATTGATCTGCCGCATCACTGCGATGAACCGATCCAGCGTGTCCTTCGTTTCCGTCTCGGTAGGCTCAACCATAAGCGCTTCCGGGACGATCAACGGGAAGTACATCGTCGGCGGGTGAATTCCATAGTCGATCAGCCGTTTCGAGATGTCCAGCGCAGATACACCTTTGGCCTTCTGGGCCTGTGGCGACAGCACGCACTCGTGCATACAAACACGGTCTGCGGCGATACCGAATTCGTCCGAAAGCGCCGTTCTGATGTAGTTGGCGTTGATGATGGCGTTCTCGGACACTTCCCGCATGCCCTCCGCACCGACCGCCCGTATGTACGCGTAGGCCCGCACCAGCACGCCGAAGCTGCCGTGGAACCCGTTAACCCGGCCAACCGTCTTGTCCGGCGCGCAAAAACGGTATGTATCGCCATCTCGATCTACGACCGGGGTCGGCAAATACGGCGCAAGCGTTTCAGAAACGAGCACCGGCCCGGCTCCGGGACCGCCACCGCCATGGGGGGTGGAAAAGGTCTTGTGGAGGTTCGAGTGGGCGATGTCAAAGCCCAGATCGCCGAGCTTCACGATACCCAGCAGCGCGTTCAGGTTTGCGCCGTCTGCGTATACGAGACCTCCGGCCTCATGAACAATGCTCGTGATCTCGAGGATGTTCGGCTCGAACAAGCCGAGGGTCGAAGGCAGGGTCAGCATGAAGACACATGTACGCTCATCGACCAGCCCCCTGAGGGCTTCGACGTCCACATTGCCTTCGGAGTCCGACGGCACGGTAACGACCTCAAGGCCGGCCATCGCTGCGGACGCCGGGTTGGTGCCGTGCGCGCTGTCCGGCATAAGTGCGACGGTCCTGTTGGCGTCGCCCCGGTCCTGGAAGTAGGCCCGGGCGATCATCAGGCCTGAATACTCACCCTGTGCGCCCGCCAGAGGGCCCAGGCACACGGCCGGCAGCCCGGTGATCTCGCCGAGGTCCTGCTGTAGCTCCCAGATCAACTGCAGGGCGCCCTGGACCGTCTCATCAGGCTGGTTCGGGTGGATGCCCGCCATGCCGGGGAGGGAGGCCATCTCCTCATTGACCTTCGGGTTGTATTTCATCGTGCAACTACCCAGCGGGTAGAAGTTCGTGTCTATGGAGAAGTTCATCGTCGAAAGTGTCGTGAAGTAGCGGACCACTTCCGGCTGTGACACCTCCGGCAACCTCGCCTCGACTGATCGTAGCAACCCGGCATCCGGAAGCGGCTGCTCCGGCACGTCGAGTTCCTGCAACTGAAGGCCAATCCGGCCGGAGACGGAACGTTCGTTCAGGAGACGGCGATCAATCTCGCCTGGGAACGGGGCATTCATCTTGCAGCCCCGATTTCCGAAAGCGCGGACACAAGGGCGTCGATCTCGGCCCGGGTGTTGACCTCTGTCACGCAGATCAGCATGCCGTTGTTCGACCGGTCAGACATGTCGTGACCACCAGTGATCTTGCGATCTATCAAGGCCCGGTTGATATCGGCGGGAGGTTTCGGGCATTCGACTATGAACTCGTGGAAGAACGGACCGTCCGTCTTGACGCTGTATCCAGGGATCTTGTCGATCTCAATGGCGGCGTAGTGGGCCTTGTGGTAGCAGAGTTCGGCGACCTTTTTGAACCCGGCCCTGCCGATGACGGCGAGGTAGGTTGTCATCAGGAGGCCGATCAGCGCCGTGCTTGTGCAGATGTTGGAGGTGGCGCGCTCACGACGTATGTGCTGCTCACGTGTCTGGAGGGTCAATGCATAGCCGACGCGTCCCTTCGTGTCGGTGGTCCGGCCGATAATGCGGCCCGGCATCTGACGCTTGTGTGCGTCCTTGCAGGCGAAGAGGCCCACGTACGGCCCGCCGAAGCTGAGCGGCACGCCAAGCGCCTGCCCTTCAGCGGCGACAATGTCCACATCGCACTCGCCAGGAGTGCGGAACATGCCGAGCGACGTCGGGTTGATCGATGCTACAGACAACGCGCCTGAGGCGTGCGCCTTGTCCGCAAGCGTCTCCATATCCTCTATCACGCCGAACTGATTTGGACTCTGGATCATGAGGCAGGCTGCATCGTCCGGAAGGTCATCGTCGTGGCCGATCACCACGATCTCGATACCCTGGTGTCGAGCGTATGCATCGAGGATCTGGACGTTACGTGGCTCTACCGTGTCCAGGACTGCGATCGTCTGCCTTCTGGTGATCCGGCAGGCCATCAACGCGCCCTCGGCGAACGCCGTTGGTCCGTCGTACATGCCGGCGTTTGCGACCTCCATTCCGGTGATCTCGCAGATCATGGACTGGAACTCAAACCCCACCTGGAGCGTGCCCTGGGCAACCTCCGGCTGGTAAGGCGTGTACGAAGTCAGGAACTCGCCCCGGGCGACGACGGACTTCACCACCGACGGGATGTAGTGCCGGTACGCTCCCGCGCCCAAGAAGCAGGCGTACTCGCCAAGAGCGGCGTTACGGGATGCGAGCGCGCCGATCTCGGCGGTCAGGTCAAACTCGGAGAGCGCCGGTCGGATATTCAGTTTCGGGAAGCGATGGGCCTCCGGGATGTCAAGGACCAGATCGTCGATAGAGCTCACGCCGATCGCGGCAAGCATCAGCTCCCGGTCGGCCTCTGTGTTCGGGATATAGGGCGAAATGTTGGTCGTCATATTTGGTGTGTTCGCTCTACTCTTCTGCGATCAGAGCGTCGTACGCTGCGGCGTCCATCAATTTATCCAGTTGAGACACTACATCCGACGCCTCAACCTTGATGAGCCAGCCAACGGAATAGGGATCTTCGTTGACCTTCTCCGACATCGTCATGAGATCGGAATTGACCTCGACGATTGTTCCGCCGATCGGAGAGAAGAGGTCGCTAACCGCTTTTACGGACTCGATCTCGCCGAACTTATCGAACTGGCTGACCTTCGCGCCTACCTCTGGCAGGTCGACGTACACAACGTCTCCAAGCGAGTCTGTAGCGAACTGTGTGACGCCCACCGTGACGATGCTGCCATCGAAAAGCGCCCACTCATGTTCGTCTGAATACCTGCGGTCGTCCGGTGTTGCCATCTAGTCCCTCTGATCGATTCTGATTTTCTTTGTGTCAGGAGGCTGGCCTGTGGTCAGGTCAGGCATGTGTTAGCGGTTAAGACCGCTTTCGGGAGTAGAACGGCAACAGCACGACCTCTGCCTCAACAAGTCTCCCGCGGACATCGATTTCGAACCGGGTTCCCTCGTCGGAGAGGTCGCGGTCAACGTAGCCCATGCCTATATTGTCGTCAAGCGTGGGCGAGTGTGTCCCGGAGGTCACGATGCCGACCTCCTTCCCGTCATTGATTACGGCCAGCCCATGCCGCGGGATTCCACGCCCTACCATGCGAAATCCGGTGATCACCCGGGGGGTCCCGGCGTCCCTGATAGCTTTCAGTGCTTCGCCCGCTATGTATCCGGGAGTTTCGATATATGTAAATCTCTCCAGCCCGGCCTCGTACGGGTTGTTTTCCACCATCATGTCGTTGCCGTGGAGCATCAGGCCAGCCTCAAGCCGAAGCACATCCCTCGCGCCAAGGCCTGCCGGGACGACACCCTCGGCCTCCAGGGCGCGCCAGAGATCTGCGGCCCGGTCGGCGGGAGGCATGATCTCGAACCCATCCTCTCCCGTGTAGCCCGTACGTGCGATCCGGCTCGGTATTCCGGCGACCTCGGCCCTGCGAAGCCGGAACGGACGGACCGAAGATGCTGGCAACGGGCAGAGTCGATCGACAATTTCAACGGCGTTCGGGCCCTGCACGGCGATCATCGCCACGTTGTCTGACAGATCAGCGAAGAACACACCGCCGTTCTGCTGCGCGGCCGGGATCAGGAACTCCTTGACGGCATCCGCGTTACCGGCGTTCGCCACCAGAAGGCACTGGTCCTCTGTGACGCGGTAGACAATGGCATCGTCGATGATCCCGCCCTGCTCGTTACAAATGACGTGATAACGCGCCCTACCCTGCCGCAATCCCGCCACGTCGGCGGCGAGCATTCGGTCAAGGAACGCTACGGCCTCTGGACCGACGAACTGGAAGCGTGCCATGTGCGACACGTCAAACATGCCGGCGTTGCTTCGGACGGAGCGGACCTCTGAGAGGATGCCGTCCGGGTACTGAACCGGCATGTCCCAACCCCCAAACGCAACCATGCGAGCTCCGCCCGCGACGTGGGTCAAATGCAGCGGTGTTTTCTTGAGTGATTGCTCGTCTGGCATATGTGGTCCCTGTAGAGACTAGAGGGAAGGTCAAAAGAACGAACTGGAGTCGGGAGTTGATCGGAGCAGAAATCGTACGGTCGCTCACTCTAAGGGTCAACACGGATCGATCTCTGGTTGACCCCGAGACGGCACGCAGTGGTGGGTGGTGAATCAGCCGTCCGTAGCGGGACACATCTACCGGCAGATCTAACAATAAATTTCGGTAGGTACAGGCCGGCTCGTTGGGCCCCGCTGATATACTCCGAACCCCTACCTGCCACCCACTCCGGAGCAAATCAATGTCCCCGTCCCTACTCGAAGGCGAGTACGCAAAGTTCAACTTCTACAAGCTGGACAAGACCTGGCGCAGACTCCCAGAGGATGAAAAAGAAGCCTCCAAACGGGAGTTCGCATCGATGATATCCGAGATCGGGCCAGAGTCACCTATCACGACCTACGGTCTCACCGGAACGCGCGGTGATTGCGACATCATGCTCGCCCAGTCATCTATGGATCTGGACGACTTCGACGAAACTGCAGAGCGTATCAACCACACGCACCTCGCCGGCTACCTTGACCAGTCCTATTCTTACCTCGCCGTCCGCCGGAAGACACAGTACAAGCACGGCGGTGCCGAGCCGGAACTTCAGGACTACTACAAGTACTTCATCATCTATCCGATGGTGAAGAAGCGGGAGTGGTACCAGCTAAATCAGGACGAGCGCCAGAAGATGATGGGCGACCACTTCAAG
>CAUZKS010000139.1:0-5840 GCA_963580625.1 Dehalococcoidia bacterium
CGACGACGTGTACGACGAATCCGGCTCGCTAAAGTACGTTATGCAGGGCATCGACCTTATGCGTCGCACGGTCGACGCACACGCCGACACCCTGGAGATCGCTTACACCGGCAACGATGTCGAGCGTATCCACAATGAGGGCCGGATCGCGGTGCTCCTGACCGTCGAGGGTGGCAACGCCATTTGCAGCGATCTTGCCGTTCTGCGCGAGCTGCACCGCGCCGGTATCCGGTCCATCACGCTGACCTGGCAGTACGCCACACCGTGGTGCGATTCCTGTAACGACGAGCAACATGGCGGACTGACGGAGCTTGGTCGTGACATCGTCAAAGAGATGGGGCAAATTGGAATGCTGCCCGATGTTTCGCACATCTCGGACAGAGCCTTCTACGACGTGCTAGAAACCGCTGGCGGTCCGGTTTTCGCCTCACACTCGTCCTGCCGCTCATTGCAGGACGCCAAACGCAACATGACCGATGACATGATCGTGGCGCTGGGCCAGGCCGATGGCGTCATCAACATCAATTTCGCCTCGCCCTTCATCGGTGGGCCAGGCCATCCGCCATTTGTGCCGATGCTCAAGCCAGAGCGATCACTGTTCAGGGACCAGTTTGAGCGCATCCATCAACCGGACGGCAAGCCCGGCGCGCCCATGGACAGGCTGCTGGACCACTTCGATCTGGCCGTGAAGCTGGCGGGGGTTGACCACGTCGGTATCGGGTCCGACTACGACGGTGTTTCCTCCGTCCCAATCGGGATGGACGACATCAGTCGTTTGCCCAATCTGACGGACGGCCTGCTTGAACGCGGCCACGACGAAAACACCGTTACTAAGATGCTTGGCTCAAACAATCTCAGGCTGTTCAAACAGACCCTGCGTTAGAAATCGGAGATACGGGGATGCGACTGGAGCCGGGCGACGTGCTTGCAACCGGGACTAACCACCTGAGATTCGGTCCGATCCAGGACGGCGATCAGGTGACGCTGGAGACCGGCAATTTGGGCAAGTTTCCCGACCACGTCAAAGACACGGTCAGCTGGGCCCGGGCCTTGGATCCGTGAGACGGTCGCGGAAGCGCTTGCCCGTGAGAACAGGATCTAGTCGTTCAGCCTGTCCTATTCCCGGAGATAGGCTTCAGATGCGGGTTGCATACAGAGATTCCATAGTGTGCGGTCACACAACCATCCAACTGCAGAATAAATGCACACAGTGCCTGCCAGAAAGAGTTTTATGTCCAAGATCACGTCTGTTAAGGCGATCCCGATGTCCGACCCGGTGCCTCTTAAGCGGCAGCACAGGAACGACCTTGGCACCAAGGTAAAAAGCGATGCCACGCTCATAGTCGTGGAGACGGATGACGGCCTGAGGGGGCTTGGCGCGTCGCTCGGTAATCCGGAGGTTGTGGCGGCATTGATCGAGTTCGACCTTGGCCCGTCGGTGCTCGGCGAAAACCCCCTGTTCTCGGAACTTATCTGGGAGAAGATGTACAACGGATCCCGATGGAAGCCCGCGCTTGAGCGCGGCAACTCGCAGCCGCAGGACGGCCGTCGGGGTGTAACTGTTGAGGCTATTTCTGGTGTCGATCTGGCCGTGTGGGATGTGAAGGCGCAGATACTCGGCGTGCCGATCTACCAGGCGCTCGGCGCTGTCCGTGACAACGTCCGTGGCTACGGCAGCGGCGGCTGGGCGCCTGGTGACGAGGCCGAGGCCGAGATGGCCGGATATGCTGCCAAAGGCTTTGACGCCGTGAAAATGCGGGTGGTTGGTGGTGACGGGTTTTCGTTCAAGAACGCCGAAACGCGTATCGCTGCGGCACGTCGGGGTATCGGCCCCGACGTGGAGTTGATGCTGGACGCCCATGGGGCATTTGCCGTCTCCACAGCTATCAAGCTGGCGAAGATGATGGAGAAGTACGACGTGGCATGGTTCGAGGAGCCGATCTCCCCGGACGATCACGCCGGTCTCGGGTACGTCCGACGTGCGACCACGACGCCGATCGCCACCGGAGAGCGCGAGTTCACGCGTTTCGACTTTCAGTCGCTGTTCGACAATCAGGCCTGTGACATCGCCCAGCCGGACATCGCCCGCGCCGGCGGATACACGGAGATCAGACGGATCAGCGCGCTGGCGTCGGCGCGAGGCGTTCGGGTGGCTCCACACGCATGGGGCATGGGCGTGCTGTTTGCCGCCAGTATTCACGTGGCGATGTCAACCCCGAACTGCCACATCCTCGAGGTCAGCCAGGGTTATATGCCGATGATGAACGAGTTGTTCAACGAGGAGTACGACGTCCGACCAGACGGACGCGTGTACGCGCCAACTGCTCCAGGACTGGGCTTCACGCTACGGGACGATGCGCTGGAACGCTTCAAGTACGTTCCTGGCCCGGAATACGTGTTCTAGGGACGGGTGGTGGTTGCGGGATCGTCCCTTGGCGCTCCCTCACCTCAACCCTCTCCTACCGGCAGAGGGGTAAGCTCGGCGTGGATACGACAACCTGTCATCCTGAGAGAACGTGGAGAATGAACTTCTGACGGGCACTGCACCACGCCCGTGGTTATTTCACAGGCCCTGTACCCGTTTCCTGACGTTCTCGCAGAATGGGTTTGGGCTGATACCAATCCGCCCCTACGGTGTTCTTACTGGACGCCGTATCGCTAAACTGCCACTGATGACTCGATTCGATCCTTCTCACGCACTTTATGTGGACCTGTATCAACTGACGATGGCGCAGGCTTATCTGCGCTCCGGTCAGACCGCTGAGGCTACGTTCAGCTTATTTGTGCGTAACCTGCCTTCTGATCGTGGATTCCTGTTATTCGCCGGGCTGGAGGACGTTCTTAGATATCTTGAGGAGCTGAGATTCACATCCGGCGATCTCGACTACCTCAGGAGCACCGGCCAGTTCGGTGACGACTTCATCGAGTACCTCGCTAGGTTCCGATTCACCGGCAGTATACGGGCGATGGACGAGGGGACAGCGTTCTTTGCCAACGAACCGATGATAGAGGTCACCGCCCCGGTTATTGAGGGGCAGATCGTCGAGACATTCCTGATCAATCAGGTGAACATGGCGTCGCTTTTTGCAACGAAGGCGGCCCGGGTGGTGAAGGCTGCTGGCGGGGCAGGTGTTGCGGACTTCGCTGCACGCCGCACACACGGCACGGACGCCGGGAACAAGTTCGCCCGCTCGAGCTACATCGGCGGGTTCGTTGGCACTAGCAATGTGGGTGCCGGAGCCCGGTACGGGATATCGACAATCGGCACAATGGCGCACTCGTTCATTACCAGTTTTGACAGTGAACTCACGGCCTTCAGGGCGTATGCAGACGTCTTCCCGGATTCGGCAACCTTACTTGTGGATACATACGACACGGTCAATGGGATAGAAGCGGCGGTCACCGTTGCACATGAGCTGGAGTCACGCGGCAGCAGGCTGGCCGGAATACGGCTCGATAGTGGCGATCTAGATTTCCTGTCACGGATCGCTCGTCGGATGCTTGATGACGCATCACTTGGCTACGTCCAGATCGTGGCCTCCGGAGGGCTGGACGAGTTTTCCATTGAGGCCCTGGCGAAGAGTGGCGCGCCGATTGGCGCGTACGGCGTTGGGACGTTGGCCGGCGTGTCGGCGGATGCCCCATGGTCGGACGCCGCCTATAAACAGGTTACGTACGACGGCCGTCCGGTCGCCAAGTTCAGTCCCGGGAAGGCGACGTTCCCTGGCCCGAAGCAGGTGTGGCGATGTTTCGATGAGGGCAATGGAATGGTTGCGCACGATCATCTGACGAGCGCCGATGCGGATTCGCCGGAACCCAATGCGAAGACGTTATTGCACGTAGTGATGCGTGACGGCGCAGTTACCGGCGATTTGCTGTCACTCGGGCAGGTACGAGATCGGGCGCTGATGGAGGTCCGACGGTTGCCGGAGTCGGTACTGGAGTTGGCGAGACCTACGTCTGTGCCGGTGAGGATATCCGGCGAGTTGCTTGCCTCCTCTCCCGGTCGGGAGAAGATTTAGGAGGGCGTATTGTCGCTTGAAAGGCGGAAAAGTCTGACGGGTCATCGTCGGATCTCGGCCCTTCGAGAGCCTCAGGACGCTGGTAAGGGGGTATTGCCATACGGCCTTACGGTGTGGTTCCGGCATCGGGCAGAGCAAGCGCCGCCGCCTCCACACCCCATCCCCAGCGACGCAAGGTCGCTCAGTGGTTGGCGTTTCAGGTGGAGTGGCCGTACAGGGCGGCGTTCACTTTGAGCCACTTGAACATCAGGAACTTCTTCAGCTCGAGCGTCACACCGACTGCCTGAGAGACAAGGTTGTTGGCGATCAGAATTTCGGCGCCCTCGTGCCGCAAAAGTTCGTATAAATTCAGATTGGTCTTGCGGGCGTAGGTGTCTACCGACACTTTTGCGTGACCTCCTCAGCCGATGGCGGCGAGATAGTCCAGAGCGATCGGCCGACCAAGATCACGGATATGATCTCTTGCTTCGTCCGTCATCAAGATCTGCAATAAAGATTCCTTTTTAGCCGTAATTGTTCATATCTGACCGTGCCGTTGTTGTTCACAAAATCTGGTGCCATATTCGCTGAATCGGCGTGCCAAACTTACTTTCCGAACGCGCCTTCTGCACGCAGCGACGATACGCGTTCGTTGGAATAACCAAGCACCTCAGCCATCACCTCATCGGTGTGCTGCCCGAGCGCAGGTCCCGGGGTCGGATGCTCGATCACGCCGTCCATTTTGATAGGCGAGCCAACCTGACGGATCGTGCCGTACTCCGGATGTTCCACTTCCAGTATCAAGTTCCGAGCCAGCACCTGCTGGTCCTGAAGGGCCTCTGACACCGAATTAACGGGTGCGCACGGGACCGCGCCGCGGAGTCGTTCAAGCCAATCAGCGGTGTCTCGCTTTGCGAACTCTTTCTCAAGTTCAGGAATGATCAGATCACGGTTCTTAAGTCGGCCTGGAAAGTTCGAAAATCGAGGATCAGTCGCAAGTTCAGGCCGTCCCATCGCCACCACAAGGTTCTCGTAGAACTTCTCCTTTGCGCAGAACACGACGATCCAGCCATCTCGTGTGCGGAAGTTCTGGGACGGAAGCAATGACTGGTGGCTAGATGCGGCTTGCCGGGTGGGCTCCCAGTCACGATTCAGTGTCCACGAAGCGAAGTACGACAACATTGCGATGCCGGTGTCGAGCAGTGAGACGTCCACGTTGCGGCCGATGCCGGTCCGCTGCGCGTCGAACAGCCCGATCATCAGGCCGAGAACAGAGGCGTAGCCACCGGCGAAGTCGATTATCGAGACGCCGCACTTGGCGGGAGGGGCGTCCGGCTCGCCAGTGATGGACATGTACCCGGCATATGCTTGGATCAGATGATCGTATCCGGGCTCCGAAACCCGGGGCCCGGTTGAACCAAAGCCAGAAAGTGAGCAGCAGACAACTTTCTCATTAAACATCCCGAGAGCTTCGTAGTCGAGTCCAAGTTTGGAAGGTAAGTCGCCGCGGAGGTTGTTGTAGACGCCATCTGAGGCCTTGACTAGGTCGTGCAGCACGGCCATTCCGGATTCGGTTCGCAGGTTCAGCGTCACCGACTTTTTACCCCGATTGAACGCCTGAAAATACAGGGAGTCCTGGTCCGATGCGAAGGGCGGAACGTATCGTGCGATATCACCTCCAGCACCCGGGTCTTCGATCTTGATCACCTCGGCACCCATGTCGGACAAAACGGTAGTGCCGAACGGGCCCGCGCCGAATTGTGAGATCGCAAGAATCCTGACGCCTTCTAACGGCGGACGAGTTGGCATTCCGGTCTCCTGATTTCAGCTTGTTGGGCT
>CAUZKS010000140.1:0-5839 GCA_963580625.1 Dehalococcoidia bacterium
AGTTTCGTGGTGCTGCCATTTCGTCTTAAGTCACCTGACACAGCTAGAGAGGCATTTAATGTCCAGCCAGCTCAGAGTTATGCAACCGGTCGATGCCCTTGAAGGGACAGGAGTCGAGTGAAGGTCCTCATTACGGGCGCCCGCGGGTGGCTTGGCAAAGCTGTGACCGAGGTCGTAGCCTCGGAACATGGTGTCCGCGCCTTTGATCTGGCGAATTCTGACATCCCGGTAGAGGCACTGGACGTTTCAGAAGAAGCGGAGGTTGAGACCTCTCAGGGCTCGATCACGGACTACATCAGGATCCGTGCTGCAATGGAAGGGCAGGACGCGGTAATCCACGCCGCTGTACGGAGCACGCTTGCGCACGGGCATTACCGGGCCGGCGAGGCCGAGCCGTTTGACGTGAACGTCCGCGGCACGTTCAACGTGTTCGAGGCAGCACGTGAAGCGGGCATCAAGCGTGTGATCTTCATCGCGTCTGCCGAGACGCATGTCCCTCATCCATCAAGCGAGCTTGTGACGGGCGATACCCCTTATAGCGGTCAGCCCGAGGACATTTACGATCTCACGAAGCACCTGCAAGAAGAAATCGGCGCGTGGTTCGCGGATGTTTACGCAATGGTCGTGATCGGGTTGCGGTTGGGCGACATCGTCGATGTGAAACTGGGGCAATCAAAGTGGGGCGACAAGAACTGGGAGCGCTCGATGAAAGAAGACGCGTGGATCGACCGTTACGACGTTGGCCGCGCCTGCCTGGGCGCGTTGGAGTTGAAGATGAGCGGCTATCGTCGGTATCACCTAATTGGAGCGCCGGCTGCGCGTGAGGTGTTCGACGTGGAGCGCACTGAAGCCGATCTTGGCATTCGGTTCACTACTGAGTTCGACCGTGATCCGGCCGGAAAACGTAGGTAGATCGTAGCGCTGGGGATTGACTACGTAGCGGCTACGGGGGAGAGGCCTCCACTCACCTTCCGACGCCGTAATACGGGCGTTGATTCGCCACCTTATTTCAGCTCCGGTGCGTTGCTACGCCTTACGCGGCCGGCCGCTGGCACAGACTAGCCTTATAAGCCGTCGGCTACACACACCGTGGACCAGCGCCACTTCGCACCATCGCCGATCAAGGCAACGGGGTCATGGCGGTACTGGTCCACGGTGCGTTATACGTACTAGTACGCCGCGTTGTTCTCCCTGATTTTTGCCTGTTCCGCTGCGGCCGCGGCTAGAGTGGCCGGAGTGGCGCCTGGCGCCTGCGCTGCCTTGATCATCGGGGCCTCGTACTTGCCCATCAACTCGGCCAGCCTCGGGACATCCCTGGCGACCTCAAGGGGAATCTGGATTGCGCCGTGCTTGTCGGCAGCGATCAGATCGCCCGGGCTAACTTTCATCCCTGCGATCTCTACAGTCGTGCCGAGCGCCTCTGCATGAACGTAAGCGTGCGAGACACATACCTCTTTCGAGAGGAACTGGAACCCCATCTCACGGACCTCATCAAGGTCCCGAACGGTGCCGTCCGTGACGACCCCGACGGCGCCAAGGCCTTTGGCTACGCTGCCGTTTACCTCTCCCCAGAACGATCCGAGGGGTTTCTCATCCCGGTCGTGGATGACGATCATGCGGGGATAGGGCTGAGCGACGATCGAATCCCAGTAGTCGGGGCGCGGGACAGATTTCCGGCCCGGCACGGCGGACGCGATCTCCACGGTTACTGCGTAGCCAACTACGGTTTTGAATTCCGGGAATCGACAGATGATCTCGGGACGCGTGAAGCCGTCTGTCCAGGGGCGGAGCCCGTCTATCAACTCAAGCGCGTTGGAGATGGTGGGGGTGTCAAGTTGTCGGATGGCGTCCAGTTCAGTTTCGGTCAATGGGGCGGTCGGCTCGGCCAATGTTTTGTCCTTTATCTAAAGCTAATTAGAGCGTTGATTTAAGGGGCGACTTTAAATCCCCATGATCCCGTAACCGCCGTCGACCGGCAGCACGTGACCCGTGATCCCTGTAGAAAGATCGCTGAGTAGGAATACCGCTGCATCGGCGACCTCTTTGTGTGTGATGTTGCGGCCGATAGGCGCACGTGCTGCGTGTGATCGCCGCATCTCGTTGAAGCCTGGGATGCTGCGTGCTGCGAGCGTCGGCAAGGGACCAGCGGACACGGCATTTACGCGAATGGCTTTCGGGCCAAACTCGGCGGCCAGCTGCCGCACCGTGTTCTCCAGCGCCGCTTTGGCAGTGCCCATAACGTTGTAACCCGGGTACACCTTTTCTGACGCGTCGAAGGTCAATGTCACGATCGCGCCCCCGTCCTCTCCCATATGGGGGACGGCGAGTGCCGTGATCGGGATCATCGTGTACGCACTGACCTCAAGAGCCGTCCTGAAGCCGTCAATTCCGGTCTTTGAAAAATCGCCGCCAAGATCATCTCGTTCTGCATATGCGATCGAGTGAACGACGAAGTCCAGTCCGCCAAGAGCGGACACTGCGGTCTCGTATGCCGCCTCGACCTGGACCGGGTCGGTCGCATCGCACTGAACCAGACAGGGCTCGCCCAGTGCGGAAACAGTTTTCTTGACGGGTTCAAGCAGGCGTTCGGTCTGATAGGCGAAGGCCAGTTCGGCTCCGGCGTCCGCCAGCGCCTCCGAGATCGCCCATGCGATGGATCGCGCGTTGGCGACACCAAACACGACGCCCTTTTTCCCCGTCAGATCCAGTCTTGTCATGGGCGGCTCCATTTCCTTTATTTATTTAAGAGGGATCGGTAACGGGCGCTGACAATCACGACCTGGGTCATCTGCGTATGGTCAGCGTCCCGGTGAGAGTTCCTGTTATTTCCGGGCGGTAAACATATCACCCGTACACGTCCCGTCTACCAGTTGGTGTACGAGCCGTCTCGCCGGTGCAGATGATTGAAGCCGGCAGGGCTGCTCGCACGTGAGGCAGCGATCTTCTCATCCACGTCTATTCCCAGCCCCGGACCGGTCGGTACCGGATAGCGTGATCCCTCGAGCTCCAGCAACTGCGGGAACAGCTCCCGATCATCCCTTCCCAGATTTTCGGTAGGGGAGTTTCTGCACTCAAGCCAAGCGAAGTTGGTCACGGCCGCGCCCAGATGCACACTCGCCGCTGTGCAGATCGGCCCCAGGGGGTTGTGCGGCATCAGGTCGATGTAGTGTGCCTCGGCCCACCCGGCAATCTTGAGGGCTTCCGTGAATCCGCCGACATTACAGATGTCCAGCCGGACAAAGTTCGTCAAGCCGCGTTCGATGAAAGGCAGGAACGTCCACTTGGAGTCGAACTCTTCGCCTATCGCAAACGGGATGTCGGTCATTGTCCTTAGCGATTCGTACGCTTCGGGCGATTCTGAGCGAATCGGCTCCTCTAGGAAATCGAGTGTCCCGGCGGGCATTTTTTGTGCGAATGACGCCGCTTCTGCGACGGAGAAGCGGTGGTGAACATCGATGCCTAGCACCGGGCCGGGTCCGAGAGCCTCCCGGACCTTTGTCAACCAGACGGCGGTGTTCGCCAGCGACTCACGCGGCTCGTACAGCTCTCCATCGCTGGATCCGGTGCCGTCCGGCATCAACGGGAGATTTCGCCGGATCACATTCCAGCCCTTCTCAACCAGCATCTGGCAGTCGTCAACCAACTGCGGTCCGTCGGGTGCTGTGACGGTGGCGAATGCCGGGACATAGTCACGCTGTTTTCCGCCGAGCAGCTGGTAGACCGGCACACCGAGCGCCTTGCCAGTGATGTCGTGGAGGGCGATATCGATCGCCGAAATCGCTGCAGTCAAGAGCAAGCTTCCCTCAAAGTACTGGCCCCGGTACATCCGCTGCCAGTGGGCGCCCCGGTCCATCGGATCGCTCCCGATCAAGAACCCTTTGAAGTACTCGATCACGCCGCGGACCGCGCGTTCATGGTTGGCCAATCCACCTTCGCCCCAGCCGTAAATCCCTTCGTCAGTCTCCACTTTCACCAGGAACTGATTGTGATTGCCCACCTTTGTGGGAAAGACCTTGATATCTGTGATCTTCACTGGAAACTCCGAATCGGGGTGGAACCGGTGGGTGGGATTAATGAATTCGACCGACATATCCAGGTATGGCATGCCGGTAAAGTCCCGGACCGGTCCCAATAGCGAACAGGGACAGATCACAGAACGATCAGATACTCGCGCAATTCTCAGGCATTAATGTTCGGACCTCGTCATCTTTGGTTAAATTAGCCTTAGGTCTCGCCGGGAGGTCGGTCGTCTGGTAACCTCGAAGCAACGCAATTGGGGTCGATGTCAGACTCCTTGAGAGGTACCCCTCCCCATCAGTCGCAGAGATACAAATCTCATTTATGAATTGCCGGTTCCCCCGGCCCTGCGACTTCCCCCTCAACTGCCCGACCAACTCAATCGCTTTGACCTTAATCTGGCAAGCGATTTTGGCTCTGATCGCCTCCCGATTAATAGGGCGGTTTGGTCGAGAAATTCTTTGCCCTTGGCTCACCCGGTACGGATATTGAATTTCTGGGACCCGGGCTCCCTGGGAATTATTGGGATACCGAGTTCTGTTGTTCTATCTTTCCCTCTTAGTTCTGAAATCCCTGTATTCCCTGTATCAAAGGAGGCACGACCTTGACCCAGTACGTGTTTGTCACTGGCGGCGTCGTTAGCTCTCTTGGAAAGGGTATCGTCGTTGCATCTGTCGGGAGAATGCTCAAGAGCCGCGGCGCCACGATCGCCGTGATGAAGCTGGACCCTTACCTCAACGTCGATCCTGGGACGATGTCGCCCTATCAGCACGGCGAGGTGTATGTGACCGGGGACGGCTCCGAGACGGACCTGGATCTCGGCCACTATGAGCGGTTCATCGATCTCGAGTTGACGTCGATCTCCAACGTGACCGCCGGCCAGATCTACTCTGACGTCATTGCGCGGGAACGGAACGGCCGTTATCTCGGCGGGACGATCCAGACCGTCCCGCACGTCACCAACCTTATTAAGGAACGCATCCACCAGCTCGCCGACGAGACCGGAGCAGATGTTGCCGTTATCGAGGTCGGGGGGACGGTGGGTGACATCGAAGGCTTGCCATTCCTTGAGGCGATCCGGCAGATGCGGAACGACGTCGGCCGTGACAACGCCACTTATGTCCATCTCACCCTGTTGCCGTACCTCGGATCTACGGGGGAGTTGAAGACCAAGCCGACACAGCACAGCGTTCAGGCGTTGCGCGGCATCGGCATACAGCCGGACGCCATCATTTGCAGAAGCGATTTCGATGTTGACCTGGGTCTGCGGGAGAAAATATCACTCTACTGTGACGTGCCGACAGAGGCGGTCATTGGGTTGGAAACCCTGGACACGGTGTACGCCGTACCGCTGAGCCTGGAAGAGTCAGGATTTGGCGATTTCCTTGCGGGCCGACTCGGCATCACGGCCAAGCCCGATCTTTCGGAATGGTCCAACATGGTCGACAAGCTTCGCGACCCAAAGCGGACGGTCAGGGTTGCCATCGTCGGGAAGTATGTCGAACTCCCGGACTCTTACCTCTCCGTTATAGAGGCGCTTCGCCACGCCGCCCTCGTCCACGACTGCGAGGTCGTGATCGATTGGATCAAGGCGGAGGATATTGAAGAATTTGGCGCTGACCATGTGCTCAACCGGGCTTCCGGGATCATAGTCCCGGGCGGTTTTGGCGAAAGAGGTGTTGAGGGAATGGTCTCAGCCGCGCGTTACGCGCGCGAGCGCGGGGTCCCTTACCTCGGACTCTGCCTGGGTATGCAGGTTATGGTGATCGAGTTCGCCAGGTCCGTTCTCGGATTGGAAGACGCCAACTCTGCGGAGTTTGAC
>CAUZKS010000141.1:0-5832 GCA_963580625.1 Dehalococcoidia bacterium
GACTCCTTGTTCAAGGGCGCCGTCACAATTGCGGATATGCGTCGATCCATCGCCAGCTTTGCCGTGTGAGCGACGTACTCATACGCGGCGTTGCCGCTGTAGGGGTCTACTTCACCGATCTTAACCAATGCGGGATCGCAGTTCTGCAGATCTATCACCGGAATGATCTGATTGCCGACCGCGGCTGCTTCTTCAGGTCCTTCTATTGCGGCAACGCTCCATCCGGGTGCCCACCTTGCCACAGCGTCCGCCACAATCCTCGCGTCGCCTACGACGAGCGGGATTGATCGGTCCAGCCCAGCTTCGTGCGGGAACGCCTTCACGGTGACTTCTGGCCCGACTCCTCCCGGGTCTCCGAGCGTGATGGCTAGGATAGGCTTGCTCACTCTGTGACACATCTTTCTACTGCGATTATTTTTGAACGTTTGTTGACCCGTTTTCCGGGCGTTTTCAGGTCAGGTAATCGATTACATCTACCAGTATTTCCTGGTCTCCAAACGCTCCGGCTTTCGTAACGACACGGACACCGTCAAGCAATCCGCCGTCCACGATACCGGCGGGAATACCTGGGAATGGCTGGTCGTGCATCACGATCCCAGCGGCGCCCACAGCCCTGAGCGCCGCCTGCGCTGTGTCTCCGCCAATTATCACAAGCGCGCCGGGGCGTGTACGCCGTGCAACCCTGTAGCAGATGGCGCCGAGTTCTCTCACCAGCTTGGTCGGGATGTTGCCATCGCCAGTCACGTCCACCTGTAACAACGATACGGCGGCATGCTTCCCGTCTTCCATGGCGCTCACCACTATGCTGACGGCGTTGTCCCGGGTTTCTCGCGACAGGTCCTCGTCCAACAGCGCCACTGGATCGATCTGAAGCCATTCGACAGGCCGGTCGTCCGACACTAGCTTCAACTGATGTCCAGTCACGCTACGCTGGCTGCCAGAAACGATGAGCGACGGTGCCGTGATGTCTTCTGTATTGATGGCAGACTTGGGCGGATCCTGTAACTTACCGGACAATATTTCGGCCAGCGCATTTGTAACACCGGCAGAACCCGAGAGGATTACTTCCCCTTTCGCCTCAACAAATGCGGCGGCAATCAATCTCAGATCGTCATCGCTCTCGGCGTCGCAGACCGCTAATAACGGGGGTCGATCTGACAATTCGGCAATCCTGACATGCAAGCGACCATCCGCACGAACGTCACACAGCGAAAGGACGGTGGGTCGGATCCCCGTGTTCAGCTCGACGAGTTCCGCGATATAGCTTGAGGCCACCGGTGCCAGCGGGTCACGCCCTACTTCGGTCTCGGCCAGCAGAACGCCATTCACAAGCACCTGTCCGCCGCTGACGATCCGACCCATGGCCGGGAATGACGGCGCTATCAACGCCAGTCGTGGTCCGGACCATACTCCCGTCTTACCGATGTCGCGCGGATCTGACGGTTCCTGGGACAACCCGGCCCGCGCTTCCATACCGGCGTGCCCCCTCAACGTGGAATCGATCTTGTTGACCAGCAGCATGAACCCCGTCGCTCTCAACTCCTGGACGGCCCTTGCCGCCTTATCGAACACAGGAAAGCGATCCCCATGGCGTGTGTCCACATTCAACGACAGGACGCGGTGGGTTCGAGCGTCGTCGTCGGGAACGATGCCAAACACCGAAACGTATGTAGACATTCCGGCGGCGGCGAACGGCGCAGCGGCATCCAGGGCACCGGTGAGGTCATCGGCGTAAATGCCGATGCGTGGTCGCGAAGTTTCGCTGGCGTTCATCAGGGTCTATCGGCCCGTGAACTCAGGCTTGGTCTTGTTTACGAATGCATCTGTACCGATTCTGAAATCTTCGGAATCAAACGATCGGAACTGCGGTCCGTTTGGGGCGTCTACGTCCACACCGCTCAGAGACGGGTTAGCGAGCAAGGTTTCGAGGATCTCTTTGTGTGCGGCATGGGACACAGGGGACAACGATGCCATGCGCGTGGCAAGTCCGTACACATCGTCAGCCAACTCTTCCTTCTCAACCACGCGCGTCACTAGCCCCATCCCCAGCGCGGCATCGTGACCCAGGATCTCCCCGCTTAACACAACATACGCGGCGTTTGCCGGGCCAACGATCGCTGCGAGTCTACGCATCTCCTTAAAACCAGCAACCACTCCGATACGTGCCACCGGGACGCCGAAACGAGATCCTTTGGCAGCTATCCGGATATCCGTGCATGTCGCAAGCTCTAGTCCGCCGCCGACGCACACTCCTTCGATCATCGAGATCGTGGGCACGGTCAGCGATGCAATCTTCTCAAGCGCGCCTTCAAACACTTCTGCATATACGATCGCAGATCGTGAGTCATGCCTGCTCTTCTCGAAATCGCCGATGTCCGCGCCCGCAGAGAATGCCCGTCCACCCTCACCTCGGAACACGACCACTCGCACACTTTCATCGCATTGGAGTTCATCGATCCGCGCCGATATCTCTTCCCACATCTCCAGCGAAATGGCGTTCATCTTGTCCGTACGATTCAGAACAATCGTTGCGACCGGGCCGTCGCGTTCTACTAGGATTGTTTGTTCAGTCATCGAATCCTGGTGGCCTCTCGGAATAATCTTTTGATCAAATTTGTTAAGCCGGTTCGCAATTATGCAACCGGAATCTAGCGTATTTAGGCACAATCGCGTCGACGCAACGGATATATGGTGTCGAACATGACATTCATGAGGAGTACAGGGTGGCATTAAGGGTCGCAGTAAGTGGCGCATCCGGGCTGGTGGGAACCGCCGTGTCGTTTGCCTTGCGGGCGCGCGGGGACGATGTCACGCGTCTCGTACGTCGTGTTGCGGCCCGAACCGACGATGAGGCTAGGTGGGATCCTGTTTCGGGGCATGTAGACCAAGACATCCTTGAGGGCCACGATGCAGTGATCCATCTCGCCGGCGAGCCCATCGCCAGCTGGCGATGGGATGATGCAAAGAAAGAGCGCATACGTGCCAGTCGAGTGGACGGGACACGCCTTCTAGCGGAGTGTCTGGCCCGCTTGGAGCAACCACCGAGCGTATTGATTTGCGCCTCCGCCGTCGGATATTACGGAAGTCGTCCCGGGGAGCAAGTTAACGAGGAATCCGAGCCGGGAGATGGGTTCCTTGCTGACGTGGCGGTCCAGTGGGAGGCCGCATGCGAACCCGCCTCGGAAGCTGGCATCAGAGTCGTGAACACCAGATTCGGTGTAATTGTTGACCGCAACGACGCGCTGATAACCCGCCAGCTTCCTATGGCACGAATTGGGCTGGGTGGCCGGGTCGGCAACGGCAAGCAGCACATCAGCTGGGTCGCCAGCGATGACGTTGTCGGAGCGATCCTGCATTCGCTGGACACGCCCGAACTTTCCGGTCCGGTAAACGTTACGTCACCCAATTCAGTGACCAACCGGGAGTTCGCCCGAGCCCTCTCAGCGGCCGTAGGACGCCCGGCACTTGGCTGGATGCCGGGGCCAATAGCAAAGCTGGTGTTTGGTGAAATGGGTCGTGAACTGATTCTCACGGATCAGGATGTTCACCCTATTCGGATACTGGAATCTGGGTATGAGTTCATCCACCCGGGATTGGAGTCTGCGTTGGAAGCGGCGTTGGGGTCGGGCTAGGCGGGTACTCACGCGTGGCCTCATCACGGTCGGCGTAATTGCTTGGCCCCTCTCCCCGCGGGAGAGGGGAACGTGCGAGTACTCAATTGAAAATCGGCAAAGGCCGATCGGGCTTTTAAGCGAACCCGGTCCTTCGAGGGTCTCAGGACGCTAACAAAGGCAAGCCCTAGCACCTTCTGTAGGAGCCGACCCCGTTAGCACGACTGGAGGGCGTATTCCCACACGCCCACACGGTGTGATCCTGCGCAGAGCCCTACCCCGCCTCGCCCGCCATTCGCCTCAGGACGTAGTGGAGCACGCCGCCGTGACGGTAGTAGTCCCACTCGATACCCGTGTCGATGCGGAGTATGGCGTCAAATTCCGTGACCTTTCCGTCATCGGTCGTTGCGCTCACATGCACCGTCTGACGTGGCTCAAACTCACCGTCCAGCCCGCTGATTGCAAACGTCTCACGTCCGGTCAGGCCCAGCGAGTCAGCACCGTCTCCGGGCATGAACGTGATCGGCAGTACCCCCATCCCAATCAGGTTGCTGCGGTGAATTCGTTCGTAACTTTCGACGATGACGGCGCGCACGCCCAGCAGAGACGGGCCTTTCGCCGCCCAGTCTCGGGAGCTGCCCGTTCCGTACTCTTTACCACCAAGAACGATCAACGGCACGCCCTCTTCGGCGTACTTCGTCGCGGCCTCAAACACACGCATCTCTTCGCCGTCCGGCAAATGAAGGGTCCAGTCGCCTTCGCGCCCCGGCGTCATCTGGTTCCGTAATCGGATATTCCCAAATGTGCCGCGCACAAGTACGTTGTGATTGCCTCGACGCGCGCCGTAGGTGTTGAATTCCCTTCGCGGAATATCGTCTCCAAGCAATAGCTGTCCAGACGGAGCAGTTGGAGGGATAGCCCCTGCCGGTGATATGTGGTCTGTCGTCACACTATCGCCAAGCCTCAGAAGCACACGCGCTCCAGAGATGTTCTCAACGGGTAGAGCATCCGCAGGCATGCCGTCAAAGAACGGCACACGCTGTGCGTACGAAGATCCCGGGTCCCAGGCAAACCGGACGCCTTCAGGTACCGGAAGTGCCTTCCATTCATCCGAGCCCTCGAACACGCCGGAGAACCCCGCGGCGAACTCGTCCGCCGTCACTCCGCTATCCACTGCGTCTGCGATCTCCGACTGGGACGGCCATATGTCCTTTAAATACACCTCGTTGCCGTCTTCATCGGTTCCAAGCGGGTCTCGGACGAGGTCTACATCGACTCGTCCGGCAAGCGCATAGCCCACGACCAGCATCGGGGAGGCCAGGTAGTTGGCTTGCAATTGCGGATGGATACGGCCTTCAAAGTTACGGTTGCCGCTCAAAACACCGGCCACGGTGAGGTCGTTGTCATCAATCGCCTGTGCTACAGGCGCCGGGAGCGGACCGGAGTTGCCGATGCACGACGTGCAGCCGTAACCGACGGTGTGGAAGCCAAGCCCATTCAGGTCTTTGGTCAGGTCCAGGGAATCCAGGTATCCGGTCACCACTTTGGAGCCCGGAGCCAAACTGGTCTTGACCCAGGGCTTGCTCCGTAGACCCTTCGCCAGTGCTTTTCGGGCCAGAAGTCCGGCACCGACCATCACGTACGGGTTCGAGGTGTTCGTGCAGCTGGTGATGGCGGCGATGGCGACTGCGGCGTCACCTATTTCCACTTGCTCGCCTTCCATATCGATCGAAACACCGTTTCTAAACGGGGCAGCCAATCCGGTCTCTCCCGGACGTTCGCCCTCAGGGAACGCATCAAAGAAGTTCTCTTCCACACCACTCAAAGTGACGCGGTCCTGCGGGCGTCGCGGCCCCGCCAAGCTGGGCTCGATAGTTCTGAGATCGAGTTCAACCGTCGACGTGTACTCGGGGTCTGGCGTGTCGGTTGTGTAGAACAAACCTTGCGCACGGTAATAGGCATTTGCGAGGTCTGCCGCCTCTCCACGGTTGGTCAGCCGCAGGTATCGAAGTGTCTGTTCGTCTACCGGGAAGAAACCTGCGGTTGCGCCGTACTCAGGCGACATGTTCGATATCGTTGCGCGGTCCGCTACTGGCAGACTCGCCAGACCGGGGCCGAAGAACTCAACCAGTTTCTCTACGACGCCGTGCGCTCTAAGCATCTCGGTCACGGTGAGCACAAGGTCTGTGGCCGTCGTGCCTTCCGGCAGCGACCCGGTCAA
>CAUZKS010000142.1:0-5814 GCA_963580625.1 Dehalococcoidia bacterium
CATTCTACTCGGGACGGGTCAGGTGCATTAGCGCGATAGATTAGGCGACGGTTTCCTAAACCGCAGGTCGTGAGTTCGATTCTCACCCGGGGCACCATACGTAAATCGTTCGTGAGAGAGGCATCCTTAAATGGGTGCCTCTTTTGCGTTTGGCAGCACTTCTGGCAGCAACCGGGCGCACTTCCACTCAGCTCCGGTAGTCCGTCACCTGCCACAGCACCGCTAGCTCGCGTGTGTCCGGTAGCCGCCAGACAACAGTTCCAGATGGTGCAACTACCCGTCTAGACCGCGCTACGTCCTCCAGGCTCACGTCATGTTCGAGGACAGCGTGAATGACCAGCATGTGCGGGAACTGCAGTGCGAAGGTCGTGTCGGTTATGGACGGGCAGAGGCCGCAGATCAGGTGCGAGGGCTGGGTATCTGATCACGACCGCAGTCTCGTGCAACTGGCGGTGGTTTGGACGCAGGCGCACCCGGCGGTGACGGCAACGATCTGTGGCGCAAAGTCGCCGGATCAGATAATCGAGACGGGAGCGGCAGGGGAGTGGGTGCTGAGTGGCATCAGACCTGGCGGAGATCGAGGTGCTGATCGGCGACGTCAGGCTGTCGGACGGCTAGAAAAGATTCTTCGGCAGGCGCATGACAGGGTCACGGCATCATGGCGGGATTCATCATCGAATCCGAGGTCAAACCAGGAGCCATGTCTGGGAACCAGACGACGGCGACGGCCATCGCGATCAACCCCAGCCCGGTGGCTTTGGAAAATCGGTCACCATGAGGCAGAAGTTTCTCGGCCGCGACGATGACGGCGAGGACCAACATAGCGAACACGTTCATCACGCCAAACGCCGCCATCAAGATCATGAGGGACCAGCAACAACCAAGACAGTAATAACCGTTGTGTAACCCGGCTTTCAGGTCTCGTGTCGGGCCTTTGTACGAGGCGTAATGAAACATATGCGCTAGCGGAGATCGGCAATGTGTCAGGCATCGATATTTCAACGAGGTGAGCTGGTATATGCCTGCGATCCCGAAAATGCCCGCAGCCAGAACGGTGCCCGCCGTCCCGGCGTCGGCCGCCTCTCCGCTGACCCAGGCCAGTCCGTAGGCGGGGATGCCGGAGGCGGCCCACACCAGTAGGTAGCCGGCCGTAAACAGGATCAGCCGGGGCAGCCGACGGGTCTGGATTGTCCGCGCATACATCACGGCGAAAGGCGTGGCAGATGGCAGCATCATCGCAGTCATCATCAACGCCCACATGAGGACGAACGCGGGTAGCCCGAGGCCCATGGCCCCGGGCATGTCTCCCATGGATTGAGCGCGACTAACGGTCCATGCGGAAGCCGTCGCCGCTATCAGTAAGAGCAGGACTAACTGCGGTGTAGTCCGCCGTAATATCGGTACCACTGCTCGGGGCACCGAGGCCATTAGTCGCTCCAGGAAAACGGCGCTGCGTGGCCGTTTTTACCGCTGTGGTCCCACTGTTTTCCGAAAGCGTTTATCGTGGCCCGCGTTGCTTTGGCGATGGTGAGATCTGGCCCCATCGGGTGGACTGAAATTCCGGTCAGTCCAGCAGGGCCGTCCTCGCCTAGTTGAAGGTCGTCGATCTCGATATCGACGGCATCCCCGGCCTTCACGCTGTGCGTACCGCCATCGTTTAGGTAGGTAATGGGAGAGCGTTCAACGCCCAGCAATTCGCCCACCAGTGGCGCTAGCGCTGCCATCGGGCCACCCGCCTGGCCACTAAGCACGCCAACAATTCCGTTGGCCTGTTCCTCCGAGGCTTTATCGTCAACGATAAGACCTACCTGCCAGCCACCTTCGGCCATATTTTTCGGAGTCTCCATGACCATGATGGCGGTGAGGTCGTCGACGCTTACTCCATCGATATTTCCGGACTCGATGTGGATCGCAAACACCGGCCGGCAACGATCGCCGTCGGCCGGCATTGCCATGCCGCTCCACCCGCACGGGCATAGGGTGTCGCAATTGCAGTTCTCGAAATAAGAGCCTTGAATATTCCAGGACATGTCAAATTCCCCTTGATACGAAATACGTATATTCAGGCGGAATGTATCACTACATCGGTTATTTTGTTCTCTTCACTGATGTGACATCGCATGAAATGTGCGATAGATTCCCGCAATACCGGCACACATTGGATACAGAGTGAAATGGGGCTGTCATTATGACCGAGAAAACATCGCAGGCGTTCGACGAGGCAAGGGCGGAAGAGTTCGGCAACCAGCTTGTCGGCACGTACATGGGCGCGGCCAAGACCTTGATCGTAGATCTGGGACACCGCTCTGGCCTCTGGGAGTCGCTGGCACAGGGACCGGCGACTAGCGTCGAATTGGCGGAGCGGTCTGGCCTTAACGAGCGTTACGTGCGCGAATGGCTGGGTGGTGCGACGGTGAGTGGGTACCTTGATTACGATGTATCCACAAAAAGTCACACTCTTCCCGCGGAGCATGCCGCCAGCCTAACTGGCGAAACCGGCGCCAACCTCTCGTCGCTTTCTCCCATGATCACATTTCTTGGGGGGCACGTGAGTGGAGTGTTAGAGGCATTCCGGAATGGTGGTGGTGTCCCGTACTCGGAATACCGTCCCGAATTTACCGAGGTAATGGACGATTTCTTCCGGCGTGACTACAACTCATCGCTGTTCGATGGCTATATCGGAGTGGTTCCCGGACTGGTCGAACGGCTTGAGGGCGGCATTAGCGTGTGCGACGTCGGTTGCGGTACCGGCCACAACATGAACCTGATGGCGCAGGCATATCCGAAGTCAACGTTCAAAGGCTACGACCTCGCAGAGGACGCCATTGCTTCTGCCACATTGGAAGCCAATGAGATGGGATTGACGAATGTGACCTTCGAGGTCCAGGACGTCACCAACTTGCCCGGCGACGTCTCGTTCGACTTGATCACGGCGTTTGACTCGATCCACGATCAGGTTAACCCGCAGGGGGCGCTGAATGAGGCGAGCAGCCACCTAGCCTTGGACGGCGCATTCATGATGATTGATATCAAGGCGTCCTCAAATCTGGAGGACAATATCGAGCACCCTGTAGCCCCATTCTTCTACGCAGTAAGCACACTGCACTGTATGACGGTTTCGCTTGCGGAGGGTGGCGCCGGGCTAGGTACCGTTTGGGGTGAGCAGCTGGCAGTGAAGATGCTCCACGATGCCGGGTTACCCAACGTACGAGTCTTAGACTCGTCTAACCCGTTCAACAGCATCTACGTCTGTACAAAGTAGAACGATCGGATTTGCGGTAGATCAGGTGCGAGGGCGCTTGGCGTGGTCCGTACATAAATGCTAGGAGGCAGAATTGGCACCGAAATACATAATGAGAGTGATCCGGACACCGATGCCGGGCAAAAACTTTAGAGACTTCGGACCGAAGTTCGAGGCCGCTTTTCGCCATAACGACAAATTAGTCGGTTATTAGTTGACGGCCTATCAGAATAAACCAGAGCGTTCCGACGCCGATGAAATCCACCTCCCTCACACTCCGTCGCAAGGATAGTTGACCTAGATACCTAAGGTCGCCTCTGCAATGCGCCCTTCAGCGATCGCACAATACTCGGCAGACGTGTCGTATCCGACGTATCGCCGTCCGGCAGTCGCCGCCGCAATCGCTGTAGCCCCCGTACCCATAAACGGGTCGAGGACGACATCGTTGGTGTACGTGTAAAGTTGAATCAACCGGCGAGGCAACTCGACCGGAAATGGTGCCGGGTGGTTTGCACGCTTTGCCGACTGGGGGCTGAAACGCCAGACCGACTTCGTTGATTCCATAAAATCGTCCCTGTCGATCGTGTTCTCGTGACCCGCCGGCGCTCGCCGTCCGAATCCGGTTTTCGGGTGCGGCTTCTGGAACACCAGAATGTACTCGTGTGTATCCCTAAGGGTCGGGTTTGATGCCGACCGCCAGCTACCCCAGGCAGTGGAAGTTCCGGCTCCGGCCCCTTTGTCCCAGATGATCTCGCCGCGCATTTGGAATCCGGTCTCCGCTGCGTCGGCGATCACGTACGCATGTAGCGGGATGTAGGGCTTTCGGCCAAGATTCGCCACATTCACACAGGCACGGCCGCCCGGTGCAACGACGCGCCAGGTCTCGGCAAGCACGCGTCGAAGCAGCCCGCGGTAATCGTCCATCGTTAGATCCTCGTCGTACTCCTTCCCCACGTTGTACGGTGGCGACGTGACCATCAAGTGAACGCTCCCGTCCGGCAACTCGTGCATATCTTCGCTGGAGTGCGAGTAAATCCGATCCAGGGATTCTCCCGGCGCAGCATGTTCCTCGCCGACGTTCGATGCATCGATCTCCGGCTGGAACGCGCGTGCGTAGTACTCAGATGCGTCGTGCGAAATCCGACCGCTGGTGCCAAACGAGCTGGTGCTTGTGGCTCTTCTTCGGGGCCTGGTTGTTGAATTGCGACGCGGCATGAGTAATTTAATCCGCCGAACCGACGGGGTCAGAAACGGATGACTCAACACCCGACCCGGCGCCTTCAAACGAAGCGTCCATGATCTCCAGCAGGTCCTTGGCGGACTTCGTGTCCTCCACGCCCCTGGATCCGATCCCTTCCTCCATCATCTGGAGGCAGAACGGGCACGACAGCGAGATCGAATCGGCATTAGTCTCCAGGAACTGATCCGTCCGCATATGATTGATGCGCGTCCCCTTTTCCTCCATCCACATCCGGCCGCCGCCCGCGCCGCAGCAGAAGCCGCGCTCCTTGCAACGGCTCATCTCGACCACTTCCAGCCCGGGGATCGCCTCCGCGATGCGTCGTGGTGCGTCGTAAATCCCGTTGTGACGCCCGAGGTAACAGGAGTCGTGATACGTCGTCTTCTCGGCCGTGATCGTCGCCAGCGCGCGTAATTTGCCGTCGTCGATCAGCCCGGCCATGAACTCTGAGTAGTGCTGGACGTTAAACACGCCGCCGAATTGCGGGTACTCGTTCTTCATCGTATTGAAGCAGTGCGGGCAGGTCGTAAGGATCGTCTTCGGGTTGATGTGCTTCAGCGTAGCGATGTTCGTCTCGGCCAGGATCTGGAACAGGTACTCGTTGCCCATGCGCCGTGCCGGGTCGCCCGTGCAAGTCTCCGAATTGCCAAGAACGGCGAAGTTCACGCCCGCCTTCCTGAGAATCGACGCCGCAGCGCGCGTCACCTGTACGTTGCGTTCTACCAAAGCGCCGGTGCAACCAACCCAGAGCAGTACGTCCGCATCCGGGTTTTCCTCGATTGTCGGGACGTCCTGTCCTTCCATCCAACTCGTGCGTGTCAGGGTTGTTCCCTGCCAGGGGTGGCCGCGCTGTTCAAGATTCAGAAGAGCCGCCTGAGCCGTTTCCGGGAGCCGTGATTCCTCAAGGACAAGGTAGCGACGCATGTCCACAATCGTGTCGATGTGATTGATAAAGACCGGACACGCCTCGACACACGCCCCGCAAGACGTGCATGACCACAGGACGTCTTCCGTGATCACCTCGCCCACCATCGCACGCTTAGGGTCCGGAGCTGTCTCGCCCTCTGGCGTCGCCAGTAATACGGGCGCGCGCTCGTCCATGAAGGACTTCATGTCCTGCATCACCGCACGTGGAGATAGCGGCTTCTCGGAGGCCCATGCAGGGCACTGCTCTTCGCACCGTCCGCAGTTTGTGCAGGCGTCAAAGTTCAGGTTCTGCCACCACGTGAAGTCCGTGATGTCCTTCGCCCCGAACGTCTCAAGCGTCTCGAAATCGCCCATCGGCTTCAACGCCCCCCGGGGCTTTGTCGGTCGCAGGAAGATGTTGGCCGGA
>CAUZKS010000143.1:0-5793 GCA_963580625.1 Dehalococcoidia bacterium
TGGATCCACCGGAGTGCTGAGGATCTCGAAAGACACCTCCTGCCGCAACTCCGGCCCCGTCCTCCACCTGCACGCGCTCGGAATGCACGGCGAACACCCGTCGGGTTGCGCCAAGCGTGTCCGCAAGCTGTCGTGCGGTGTGTGATATTTCTGATATCGGCAGGAAAGACGCCATCGCAAGAAGCGTCGCCAGCGGGAGCAGCCCCGAGTCGAGTCGCCCTTCCGAAACCAGCCACGCCCCGACCCCGACCATCGCCAGCCCGCCGATCCCCATCGTGATTTCCAGGTAGGCCCGTTGCAGGGTCAGCTCTCTGAAAAATGGCAGGCGAATGCGGACCGCCTCGCGGGCCCGCGCCAGGAACTCCGTCGCACGCTCCGGTCCTCGCTGGAAAGCTACGATCTCGTTAATGCCCTGTAGTGTGTCCACCGCATGGGCGTTGAGCAGCCCCAGTTCCTCACGAGATCGGGAGCCCAGCCGGTCCACCTTGCCACGGGCCAGGAAGGGACTTGCGGCTGCGATCATCAAGAACGGCACAAGGGTCAAGGCAAGGATCGGGTCGAAGGTGAACAGCGTGACGAGAACAGCGGTCGGCACCACCACAGCGACGAACGCAGGGGCAACGGTGTGGGCGAAGAAATACTCGATTGTCTCCACGTCCTGCGTCGCCATGCCAACCAGGTCCCCGGTCCGGCGTCGCGCCAGGTATGCCGGCGCGAGCTGATCCAGCTTTCGGTACAGGTCTATCCGCATCTCGGCCAGCAGCCGGAACGCCATATCGTGCGCCACCCACGATTCGAGCCACGTCAGTACCGCCGCTAGCGGCGCCAGAATGCCCAGCGACACGAGCAACCAGCCGAACGGTTCTCCGTCCTTCACCGCTGCAACGGCCAGCGCGGACGCGACTCCGATGCCGATGATGGCGGCAAATCGGGCGATGCCCAAAAGGAAGGTAAGCGTCAGCTTGCCCTTCCACGGGATGACGAGCCGGAACAACTCTCGGGTGGTCTCCCGCCAGCCCATGCCCTCGGCCCGCAGAATCGCATCGGTCGGAGCCATCTCGGCCGCCTGGCTTGCGAAAGCTTCCCGAGTCTCTCTGACTGGACTCGGCGATCCAATCGTGGGTGACTGGCCGTTGGACCCAGCGCTCACAACCTGATCCCGCATCAGTTCCGCATAGATACCGCCATCCGCCAGCAACCGGGCGTGGGAACCTTCTTCGGTGACGCGTCCTTCGTTCAGGACGATGATTCGATCAGCGCCGATCACGCTGGACAGGCGGTGCGCGATTATCAGCGTTGTTCGGCCTTCCATTAGCCGGTCTAGCGCTTCCTGGATCAGGGATTCGTTCTCGGCGTCCACTGCGGACAGCGCCTCGTCAAGGACCAGCATCGGCGCATCACGTAAAAGAGCACGAGCAATAGCGATTCGCTGCCGCTGACCGCCCGATAGCCTTACGCCGCGCTCGCCGATCACCGTTCCGTAACCGTCCGGGAGGGCTGAAATAAAGATATGAGCGTTGGAGGCGCGCGCCGCGTCCTCGATCTGTTCCGGAGAGGCATCCGGATTGCCGAACCGCAGGTTGTCGATGACTGTGCCATGGAATAGGTAAGTGTCCTGGCTCACGACAGCAAGATGGCCGCGGATCTGGTCAAACGACAACTCTCTAAGATCAACACCGCCCATCGTCACACGACCGCCGTCCGGGTCGTACAGGCGCAGGAGCAACTTCACGACCGATGTTTTTCCGGCGCCGCTCGGACCGACAAGCCCGATCTTTTCGCCAGCGGCGACAGAGAATGTAAGGCCGTCGTGGGCGGGGTTGCGGCCGCCCGGGTATGAGAAGGTCACATCCTGGAACGACAGAGTCGGTTCCATCTCCGCGAGGTCATGAACGAGCGTTTTTGGATCGACCACCGTCGGCTCTGCGTCCTGCATGGCAAACACACCGGACGCCGCCGAGATCCCGAGCAACCCCTGGTGGAAAAGCTGTGTCAGCTCCCGCAACGGCCGGAAAACCTCGACGCCGAGCATCAGGATGACCAGAAGTACGCTTAACTCAAGCCCGCCGGTATCGACCCGATGCGCGCCCCAGCCGAGCGCGACGGCAGCGCCTATCGAGATCGCTGCTATCGACAATCCGCCCGAAAACGCGTTCGTCGCCAGCACCCACATCGTGCTCTTGAATACCGCTCGCGCCCGAACCGCCAGCATCCGACCCTGCGCCTCGCTCTGGCCGAACGCCTTGAGCGTCGCGAGTCCCTGAATCGAATCCAGGAAATCCGCCCCGAACTCGCCGTAAGCGTCACGCCGACGTGTGCTGCTCGCCCGGTTCAGCCGGTGGAACAGTGCAGGGAGGAACAGTGCCGCTATTGCAGAGACAAGGAAAATCGAAGCCGTCGGCAGGTCCAGGAAGGCCATGAACACAAACACGCCGATCGGCGTGAGGATGGCCACAAAGAACTGCGGGAGGTACTGGCCGAAGAAGGTCTCGAGCTGCTCCACCCCGTCGACAAGTGACAGGACGGTGTCGCCGGTTCGTTGCTGGTTGAAGTAGGACGGCCCGAGCTGCATCGCCTTTTCATGAAGATTGGTCCTGAGCGCAATCTGGACGCGTGCCGCCGTGTGGTGGGACACCATCTCCTTGTAGAACTGAAGCGCGCCCCTGAGAAGCACTATCCCCGAAACACCTGCTATAGGGACCACCAGAGACCCTGCCCCACGACCATCGAAAACCTCGGCAAGCAGCCAGCCGAGCAGGGCCAACCGAGCTACCCCGGCGGCCGCGGTCAACAGGCCGATAAACACTGCCCACAGGATTCGAAGCCTTACGCCTTGGGTGAGGCTCCACAGTCGGAAATCAAAATACATACGAGGGTTAAGAAATGTCCGTCATCGGTACGCTCATGGACTGGATATTGTCCGGGGTTGCCGTCATTCAGGCCACAACCCCGGAGATTGTAGACGCGTCTTGTTGTGGGAGAACTGACCAACACTTGTCATTCTTAACACGAGACGAACGATAAAAATCTCCCGGCTTACCCTCCACTCGCGTCGCGCGTGCGAGAGGGGGCGGGGGCCGTAGGCTGAGAAATGTCGTGTTCACACTGGTGCCGGACAGTCAGACGGTTCCGGATCCAGTTAGGCGCCTCCCACACTCAGGCTGGCGCGGGATCCCGCGTCGCCACCCCGTACCCGATCACCCCGGTGACAAGCAAAGCCGCCGCAACAAGAAAGCCGGCCTGGAACCCGAAGGCCTCTGCTATCAGAAGTCCTGCGATCGGCCCCATCGCCGATCCCATATCCAGCCACGTGGCGTATCGGCCGATAGAACCGGCCCGCGCCTCATCGGGAACAGCGTCGCCGGCGGAGGCGTCGAGAGACACCGCCAGCAGCGATCCCGTGATCAGCAGCAAGGGCAGGGCGGCGACGATCACCTCTGGCCGCGTCGCCAGCGCAACGACAAGCATCGCCGCCAGCGTCAGTGCCGCTCCGACCATGACGGTTCGCCGTCGCCCCCACACGTCGGATAGGTGACCCATGGGGACCGAGAGGACCAGGTCTCCGAACCATCGGATACCGACCAGCAACCCGGCAAGCGTCACGATCCCGATAGACACGCCAAACACAGTCGCCTTCTCGCCATACAGATCTGCCAGGAACGGAGAGATAGTAGCTATTACGAGGCCGTTAGCCGCAAACGCCGTGCCAAAGCGGAGGTAGTTGATCGCAAGCAGCCGTCTACGTATCGATCGAGCGCTCTCAGGAAGCGGCGAAACAAGCACCGCCCACGCTCTTTCTCCCAACCCGGAACTGGCGGGCGTGTCGGATTGGGGAATCAACGCGGGCGGCGCGCTTCTACGAACGATAAAGTTCGGGACGGTGAGAGCTATAGCGACGCCGATTATTCCGACCGCCGCTAGCGTGGTGAAAGCGACGCCTCTTCCAGCCGAGTCGGCAAGCGCCGCGCCGGCAGTAACGGCGATGAAGCTGCCCGTTCTGGATCCGGCATTGAAGAAGCCGAGCAGTCGACCCCGATTACTGGAATCACCGATCTCAAACGCAGCCAGGTAAGCACCAAGCCGCAGATGAGAATAGCTCAGGCCCCATAACGCACGCGCCACCAGAAGAACGGCGGCGCCCCTGCTGAACGCGTACGTGAGCGTGGTCAGACCGCCGAGAAGCACCGCAATCACGAACGGCGTCTTGAATCCGAACCGATTGAACGTAGCGGCGGCAAGCGAGTTGCCGATCAGCCGTATCAACCGGTTGATGCTGAGCGCCAGCCCGATCCATACCGCGGCCGATACGCCAAACGAGCTCTCAAGGCCAAAATCTGAGATGCTCGCCGGGAGGACGATGTAAATGAGCGAATCGCCCATGATGACGGCGGTAGTCGGCAACACTACGGACATCATCTGGCGGGGAATGTAAGCGCCAGATCGCTTTACGCCGGAAGTCGTTCCGGTGCTGTCGGTATTTTTTGGTGCTGGCACATTCATCCCAGGTTCATCACGGGCTAGTTGAGACGGGGTGAAGAAACCCCCGTCTCAACGTCCATGAATATCAGGAATGCGGACCTGCTCAGTTGGCCGGACCGTCATCGGAGCCTGAATCAGCTTTCCTTCGCAGGGCTGGTGGCCGCGGAGGAGTTGGCCGGCTGCTGTCCCCGCTGCCGCTACTGGACCGTGTACCAACACGTCTCCGCGTGGGAGTTTGTCGAGTCGGACTGCTAGACCGCTCCGATACCTCATCGCCAGAGCCAGAGCCGTTGGACCCGACCTGGGCTGGCGCCTGAACGTTTTCGGTAGCCGGGACCGCTGCGGGCGTCGGCGCTGAATCTGCAGTCTCCGAGGCCGACCGCCGGGTAGGCGTTCGCCGTCGAGTGGTCGTGCGGGTGCTCGACCTGCGTGGAGTCGCGGCCCTGCGTCGGACCGTCCTCCGACCGTTCCCGGTTTCCGAACCGGTCGATTCTTCTGGAGTCTCCGCCTCGACGACTGGAGCCGCTGATGCAGACCGGGTAGAGCCGGAGCCTGCGCTGGTATTTCGGGTGCGCCGGGCCGGAGATGCGGATGTCTCTCTCCGCCGCCGGTCGGACCACAGACCCGTGAAGTAGGTCTTGTTGAGCTTGATCACGACGTCCGCAACGTTGCCCGCCTCGCTGGACAGGTTGTTGTCGAACGCCGCTACTTCGATGTGCTTCCCCTGGTTCCTGGCGGTCTGAATCGCCGGAAAGAAGTCGCCATCTCCACTGACCACGATAGCTGTGTCGTAAAGGTCCATGAACGCGAACGCGACGAGATCCGTAGCCATGTACACATCAACGCCTTTTTCCACCATCGTCTCGCCGTGTCGTTTGGACACGCCCATTCGCACCTCGAGGTACGGCGTTTCGTACATCGTCTGGAGGAATTTGCCCTGTTCCGTGGCGATATTTGGGTCGCGTTCGGAATCCTGACGGATGTTGTAGTAGTAAGTCCGGATCAACCGGCGGTCGCCGGTGATCTTTTCGGCGAACTTGCCAAAATTCAGATCGTGTCGTCCACAGACTTCTCCGAGGACGTGGTAAAGGTTGCTCCCGTCGATGAACACCATGATTCGCTCATGGCGATCTCCATTGGGAGACGTAGCCGATGTCGGCATTAAAGCCTCCGTACGGGTCCTACGTACGGTCAGGAATTCCGGAGGTGCATGGCGGGCAGATGCCCGGATGGGCCGGTCGCAGCGAAATTAAGATGCGCTTGCGCGCGGGAAGATCGACGTGGACCCGTGAGTAGATATATGAAAGATTCGAT
>CAUZKS010000144.1:0-5758 GCA_963580625.1 Dehalococcoidia bacterium
AACGTAAGAGAATGAGCGTTCCGTGACGGCCCGAGACCAGATAAACAGGCACCAAAACAACCGGAGGCGCACCGCTTGGTAACCCCCAATTCCATATCCCGAGAGAGCGATCTCTCCGGTGGCGAGTACAAATGGGGCTTCGTTACCGAAGTCGAACAGGATTTCGCTCCCAAAGGACTGAGCGAGGACATCGTTCGCCTCATCTCGGCCAAAAAGGACGAGCCGGAGTGGCTGCTCGAGTGGCGGCTGAAGGCATATCACCACTGGGTGAAGATGGCCAAGGAGCAGGGCGAACCCGAGTGGGCGAAGATCCGATATCCGCAAATCGATTACAACGACATCTACTACTACGCAGCGCCGAAGTCGTCGACAGAAGCGCCCAAGAGCCTAGCCGACGTCGATCCGGAGATGCTCGCCACCTTTGAGAAGCTTGGCATCCCGTTACAGGAGCGAGAGAAGCTCGCAGGGGTTGCGATCGACGCCGTTTTCGACAGCGTTTCCGTTGCGACCACGTATACCAAGCAGCTTGAGAAGCTGGGGATTATCTTCTGCTCCTTTAGTGAGGCGGTTAAAAACCACCCGGACCTCATCAAGAAGTACCTCGGCTCGGTCGTTCCATACAGCGACAACTTCTTTGCAACCCTGAACTCGGCCGTCTTCAGCGACGGTTCGTTTGCGTACATCCCGCCGGGTGTGCGCTGCCCGATAGAGCTGATGACCTACTTCCGCATGAACGCAGAGGGCACCGGCCAGTTTGAGAGGACTCTCATCGTCGCCGACAAGGGCGCGTATGTGAGCTACCTGGAGGGGTGCACTGCGCCGTTCCGGAAGACCAGCCAGTTGCATGCCGCTGTTGTGGAACTGGTGACACTAGACGACGCCGAGATCAAGTACTCCACCATCCAGAACTGGTTCCCCGGAAGCAAGGAAGGCGAGGGCGGCGTCTACAACTTCGTCACGAAGCGTGGGATCTGCCGCGGCGTCAACTCAAAAATCTCATGGACGCAGGTCGAGACTGGCTCTGCGATCACCTGGAAGTACCCGAGCGTAATTCTCCAGGGCGATAACTCGACCGGCGAGTTCTATTCGGTGGCGCTGGCGAATAACCACCAGCAGGCCGACACCGGCACCAAGATGATCCACATCGGTAAAAACACGAAGAGCACTATCGTGGCCAAGGGGATCTCTGCGGGACAGGGCCAGAACACCTACCGCGGGCAGGTCAAGATCATGCCCTCGGCAGAGAACGCCGTGAACCACACGCAGTGCGACTCACTGCTGGTGGGCGACCAGTGCGGAGCGCACACGGTGCCGTACATCGAGGTCAGGAATCCCACCGCGCGGCTCGAGCACGAGGCTTCGACCTCCAAGGTGTCGGATGACCAGCTTTTCTACCTGCGATCAAGAGGCATATCAGAAGAAGAGGCGCACCATATGATCATCACCGGGTGGTCCCGGGAAGTGATTAAGGAGTTGCCGTTCGAGTTCGCCATGGAGGCAGGACAACTGCTAAAGGTCTCGCTAGAAGGGGCCGTCGGATAGTCCGCAGTTTCCCGGGCTAGCCTACTCACCAGCCGCGTACGGCACTCTCAATTCACTTGCAACTTAACTCGACCCCAAACGCGGCAACGCCGCCACCAGAGGTAATCAAAACAAAGCACGATGCTTCAAGTAACTGACCTGCACGCGTCCGTAGTGGACGCTGATGAAGAAATACTGAAAGGCCTGTCCCTCAGCATCGGGACGGGCGAAGTCCACGCCATCATGGGCCCGAACGGAAGCGGCAAAAGCACATTCGCAAACGTGCTGTTGGGACGACCTGACTACGTGGTCAACTCGGGGACCGTCACGTTCGAGGATGAAGACATCCTTGAGCTTTTCCCGGATCAGCGGGCGCTGCGTGGGATGTTTCTGGCGTTCCAGTACCCGGCCGAAATTCCGGGCGTAAGGCCCTGGCAATTCCTCAAGGCGGCACTGGACGCTCGACGTGAGTATGCTGGCGAAAAGCCGCTCAGCGTTCGTGACTTCTCAAAGTTGTTCGACGATAAAGTCGAGGCGGTAGGGATCGACCCTGATCTGGTGAAGCGTTCTCTTAACGAGGGCTTCTCCGGCGGCGAGAAGAAGCGCAACGAAATGCTTCAACTTGAGATGCTTGAGCCGCGACTGGCGATCCTGGACGAGACGGACTCAGGGCTGGATGTTGATGCACTGCGGATCGTTGCGGAGGGCGTTAACAGTTTGCGTAGTCCGGACCGCTCTTTCCTGATTGTTACCCACTACCAAAGACTGCTGAATTACATCAAACCGGACGTCGTGCACATCCTGGTCGATGGCCGGATCGTCGAGACCGGCGGCCCGGAACTTGCCATGACGGTCGAGAACTCCGGTTACGAACAGTACATCAAGGCCGCGGTGGCTGACTAATCGGCCTGCCAGACCTGACTTTTCATTCACCACGTACTCAGAGACAGGTAAGAAATAACGATGACGCTGGCTGCCGCCACAGGCGAAAAATACGCCGCCGATTTCAAGGCGCTAACCGAGTCACGTCCCGTATTTGACTGGGTGTCGGAACTCCGGCAGAGGGGCTGGGACCATTTCGATTCGATCGGGTTTCCGACGGCAAGACGCGGAAACGAACTCTGGAAATACACCAATCTGGCCGCGCTCGACCAGGGCAAATTTGGGTTCCAATTCGATGAACCGGACGCTGTAGAACCGGATGTCTTGCAAGAGCGTGCTCCCTGGAGCGACGACTGGAGCACTCTGGTGTTCATCGACGGCCGGTATTCCGAGTCGTTGTCCCAGGTGTCCTCTGGTGACGGGGTTCAAGTGCGGAACCTTTCTGACGCGGCTAACAGCGAATCGCTACGGACCAACCTGGGCACACATGCGGCCGTGGACGAGAACGCGTTCTCGGCGCTGAACACGGCGTTCCTGATGGACGGCGGGTTTGTACAGATCCCCGATAACCGTGAGGACACGTCGCCGATCCATCTGCTATTCGTGACGACACCTGGCGGCTCCCGGGCGATCTACCCTCGAACGCTTGTAGTCTCCGGGATCAACTCTCGGGCAACAGTGATCGAAAGCTACATCAGCCTCGGCGATGAAGGTGGATTCACAGCTCCGGTTGCAGAGTACGTTCTGAACTCAGGCGCCGGTATCGAGCACTATCGCGTGCTTGTTGAGAACGAAGAAACGTTCCACATTGGCACCACCCGTGTTTACCAGTTGGACAACTCCACCTTCACATCCACTTCGTTCGCACTCGGACCGAAGATCGGCAGAAACGACGTCCATGTCCTGCTGGACGCCCCTGGCGCGGAGTGCACCCTGAACGGCCTGTACCTGACGACCGGTGACCAGCACATGGACAACCATATCTCCACCACCCACGCCAAACCGCACGGCACGAGCCACCAGTTCTACAAGGGCGTGTTGTCCGGCAATTCACGGGCAGTGTTCAGCGGACGAGTGCTTGTTGAGAAGGACGCTCAAAAAACACAGGCGTTTCAGAAGGACCTCAACTTGGTTCTCTCGCACGGCGCCGAGATCGACACCAAGCCGAGCCTTGAGATCTACGCAGACGACGTTCAGTGTGCCCACGGCGCGACCGCCGGCCACACGGACCCGGAAGCGCTCTTCTACATGCAGGCGCGCGGCATAGACGAGGTGACCGCGCAGGCGATGCTGATGCGTGGGTTCGCCTCGGAGATCGTTGACATGATCAGCGTCGACGGCCTTCAAGACTATGTACACGGAGTTGTCGAAGAGGTGATCCCACGTTTGCAGGCAGCAGCCGACTGATGTCGCCTGTCACTCACCTGGATATCGAAAGCATCCGCGCTGACTTCCCGATTCTGACCCGGCAGGTGAACGGTAGGCCGCTTACGTACCTGGACAACGCGGCGACGTCCCAGAAGCCGACTCAAGTGATTCAGTCTCTGGTCGACTACTACGAACGCTACAACTCAAACGTCCATCGTGGCGTCCACACGCTCAGCATCGAGGCGACCGAGGCCTACGAAGATGCCCGCGGGAAGGTCCAGCGCTTCATCAACGCGCCGTCCCCGGAATCGATCATCTGGACGCGCAATACTAGCGAGTCCCTGAACCTTGTCGCCTACACATGGGCCGAGGCCAACGTCACTGCGGGCGATGAGATAGTCACGACGGCGATGGAGCACCACTCCGACATCGTCCCATGGCAGCAACTGGCCATGCGGAAGGGCGCAACGCTCAAGATTATCCCGGAGACCGAGAACGGTCGGCTGGATATGGAACAGGCAGCGGATCTGATTACCGAACGCACGAAGATCGTCGCCACCACACACATGTCGAACGTTCTCGGGACCGTGGTCGACGTCAAGGCACTTGCGGACGCAGCTCATGCAGTGGGCGCAGTTATTCTCGTGGACGGCGCTCAGTCGGTACCGCATATGCCGGTGGATGTGCAGGCGCTGGATTGCGACTTCATGGCCTTCTCGGCGCACAAGATGCTCGGTCCCACGGGGATCGGTGTTTTGTACGGTAGGCCTGAGATTCTTGAAGTGATGCCCCCGTGGATGTTTGGCGGCGATATGATCCTTCAGGTTTCATATGAGGACGCCAGCTGGAACGACCTGCCGTACAGGTTTGAGGCTGGAACTCCCAACATTGCAGACGCCATCGCGACCGGCGCTGCTGTGGACTACCTGGAAGCCCTCGGCATGGACAACGTGTGGGCACACGAGCAAAAGATCACCGGGTACGCCCTCGGCCGCTTCGCCGAACTGGAGGGCATTAACCTGCTCGGTCCGCAGGAGATCGAAGATAAGGGCGCTGTGCTCTCTTTCTCCCATGACTCGTTGCACTCGCACGACTTGGGTACGGCGTTGGACCAGCTTGGCATTGCCATCCGGACCGGCCACCACTGCGCCATGCCGCTCATCCGAAGCCACGGCATCGTGTCCGCAGCACGGGCCAGTTTTTACATCTACAACACTGAGGGGGAAGTGGACGTTCTGATCGATGGCCTTAAAGAGGCCGAACGCTACTTCTCAAAGGCAGGCATCGCCTGATGCAGCAGGGCCTCGGAGATCTCGACGAGCTTTACCAGGAAGTGCTCCTGGATCACTACCGAAACCCGCGTAACACGGAACGGCTGGATGATCCGACGTCCGAGGTTGATGCGATCAACCCGTTCTGCGGCGATGAAATTCACATGCAGCTTGGCCTGTACGGGGACACGGTTGCCTCGATCAGCGTAACGGGACAGGGTTGTTCGATCAGCCAAGCCGCAGGGTCGCTCCTGACGGAGATCGTCGATGGGACGACGACGACCGAGGCGCGCGAGCTACGCGAGTTGTTCCGGGAGATGATGACGGGCGAAGAGGTGTCGGACGAGGTGGCTGATCGACTGGAAGACAGCCTGGCACTTCAAGGGGTCCGACGGTTCCCGGTGCGTATCAAGTGCGCGTTGCTGTCGTGGTCGGCACTGATCGATGCGCTGGACAAGGTAGCCCCGGTAAAGCCCTGATAAGGTCTTTATACGAGGCTATGGGTGTGGGATGAAACCCTGAACCTTGTCGCGAAGCGAATAACAGCACTTTGAGACGAACCCAGACATTTTGAGGTTTTCGAAGGGTTGGAAGGTACGATAACGCGCCAGAGAGATGGGAGGGCACCCTCCCCGTATGGGCCACAACTATGCCTTAAGGATCTCCCATCTCGCCAGGACGCGCTAGATGAGCGGCTGCATCCCTTAGCTCCTGTG
>CAUZKS010000145.1:0-5694 GCA_963580625.1 Dehalococcoidia bacterium
TGGCCCCGGGTCGGGTGACCCGTGTCGTGGGTGATCGTGATAGCGGCTCTCGGGGATACATTCCGTACGTGCCGCCGGCACTTCGGACTTCGCCGAGGCCCCAGAACTTTGGCGGCCTAACAGGTCGAAACGAGCTAGCGTTCTAGCCAGAAATCCAACATTAAAACCGGGCATTTTCGCCCACTAGATCAAGATGCCACGCCGCACTTTCCGATCCATTCGGGGTGCGGCGTTTCGCGTTGACACCCCTCTGGCGCGGCCATAAAATGACGCGACGTGCCACAACGTGTCATGCATGGCCATTTCGCGTGGTCGTGAACGGGGCATCGCTGGAACCTGAATTGGCCGATCGTTTTAGATGGGCACAGCAGGAGAATAGCTAGATGACTACCAGAGCATACATCTTGATAGAAACGGTTGTCGGCAAGACGACAGAAGTCAGTGTCGCTCTTCAGAAGGTCTCAGAAATGACCAGCGTTGATGTCGTCACGGGACCCTACGACATAATCGCGATTGCCGAGGCAGAGGACCTGCCTACACTCGGGAATCTGGTCAGCGACGGTATGCATAACGTCCCGGGTATCGTCAAAACAGTCTCATGTCTGGCCGTCGGGCCGTAGTTCCTCAGCGCCGCCTGAACCCTTGAAATATCCGACGGCCTGGACGGAACGGGCCCGAACGAAATTGCCGAAAATAATTGAAAGAAAGAGGCCTCAATGAGGTACACGTTCACCGCCGAGGAAGAGAACTTTCGCCTTGAGGTTCGAGCCTGGCTCACGGAACAGCTTCCGGACGATTGGAACGGTGGAGATGAGAGTACCGATGAGGGCTGGGCCTTCAACCTTGAGATGCGCAAGAAGCTGGCCAACAAGGGCTGGCTAACGCTCGCATGGCCGACTGAATACGGCGGCCAGGGCGCATCTTTTATGAAACAGGTCGTCTTCAGCGAAGAGATGACAGCGGCCCAGGCGCCCGGCGTTGATGGATTCGGCATCAAAATGCTCGGCCCAACGATCATGGTGCATGGGACCGAGGAGCAAAAGAAACGATTGCTTCCGCCCATCGCCCGTGGCGAGCTCCAATGGTGCCAGGGCTACTCGGAGCCTGACTCCGGTTCTGACCTGGCCTCACTCCAGTTGAAAGTCGAAGAGACCGACGATGGATGGGTGGTTAACGGATCGAAGATCTGGACCTCTCAGGCGCACCGTGCTGACTGGATTTTCTTTCTCGGACGCACAAACCCGGATGCCCCAAAGCATCGTGGAATCAGCTTCTTTGTCGCTGACCGGCACACTCCCGGGATCGAAGTACGACCCATTGTGAACATGGCCGGTGAGCACCACTTCAATCAGACGATATTTGAAGATGTCCACATCCCGAAAGACGCCCTCATCGGCGAACGGGACCGTGGCTGGTACATCGCCGCTACCCTGCTGGACTTTGAACGTTCAGGCGTTCAGTACCCGGCGGGCGGCAGGCGTACATTTAACGAGTTGCTTGAGTTTGCCAAGGCAACCCCGGGATCGGACGGACAACCGTTGTCGGAAGACCCGGATATCCGTCGCCAGTTCGCCGAGCTCGATGTCGATATCGAGTGCGCCCGACTTGTGGCTTATGAAGTCGCATGGATGCAATCAGTGGGACAGATTCCAAACAAGGAAGCCTCCGCCGCAAAAGTTCTCGGCACGAAGCTGACCCAAAAGCTGGCGAAGTTCGGCACCGAGCTTGCAGGGATGTACGGCATGCTGGGTCCGGGTTCGGAGTTTGCACCGATTGATGGCCGATACCCACAGATGCAGATGTCTGTCGTTGCGCACACCATTTTTGCCGGCACGACTGAAATCCAGAAGAACATCATTGCCACCCGTGGGCTGGGACTGCCGCGGGGCTAGTCGGCTTGCACGTTTTACGATCGTCGGAACCAGCTACTCGCCCGGTCAATACCCTACGGAGTGCTCAATGAGATACGCCTTCACGCCCGAGGAAGAAGAGTTTCGTGCAGAGGTACGTGACTGGCTGACCGAGCAGCTTCCAGACGACTGGAACGGTATCGACGAGGACAGTGAGGAAGGTTGGAAGCTGACTCGCTTGATGCGGAGCAAGCTGGCGGAAAAGGGATGGCTGACACTGGCATGGCCGAAAGAATACGGTGGTCAGGATGCGTCATTTATGAAGCAGGTTGTCTTCAACGAGGAAATGTCACACGCCCGCTGCCCGGGCATTGATGGCTCGGCCATCAAGATGCTCGGGCCGACGCTTATGATCCACGGATCTGAGGAACAGCGCAGAACACTTCTTCCTCCGGTAGCCCGTGGCGAGGTCGAATGGTGCCAGGGTTACTCCGAGCCAGACTCGGGCTCAGACCTGGCTTCCCTTCAACTCAGGGTCGACGAGACCGACGACGGCTGGGTGGTGAACGGCAGTAAGATCTGGACCTCGATGGCCCACCGCGCTGACTGGATCTTTTTCCTTGGTCGTACGAACCAAGATGCGCCCAAACACCGCGGCATCAGCTTCTTTGTCGCGGACATGCACACTCCGGGGATCGAAGTCCGGCCCATCATTAACATGGCGGGGTCACACCACTTCAACCAGACAATATTTGAGGACGTGCACATCCCGAAGGATGCGCTAGTCGGGGAACGAGATCGTGGCTGGTACATCGGCGCCACGCTGCTCGACTTTGAGCGCTCGGGTGTCCAGTATTCCGCCAACGGTCGGCGAATTTTGAACGAGCTTGCCGAATTCGCCAGGGAACAGATGGGGTCAGACGGACGTCCGATGTCCGAAGACCCGCAAGTACGGAACAAGTTCGCCGAGCTGGATGTCGATATCGAGTGCGCACGCCTGGTGGCTTACGAAGTCGCCTGGATGCAGTCGGTCGGACAGGTGCCCAACAAGGAAGCATCGGCCTCTAAGATCCTTGGCACCCAGCTCATGCAGAAACTCGCTAAGTTTGGCACCGAACTCGGCGGCATGTATGGAATGCTGGGTCCGGGCTCGGAATTTGCTCCCATCGACGGCAAATACCCGAAGATGCAACTCTCATCGGTGTCGAGCACCATCGCCGCCGGTACCACAGAGATCAACAAGGGAATCATCGCCTCGCGAGGTCTTGGGCTGCCGCGGGGTTAATAAGACATTACAACTCGCGCTTGAGGCGTGGACGAAACCCAATAAAGAGACTACTGGAGTAACTGAACGTGGACATCGGCCTCTCCGAAACGCAGCAACTTATCCGCAACTCCGCCCGGGAATTCCTGGAGGAGAACTGCGACACGCAGTACGTGCGTGCAATGGAAGAAGACGAAGTCGGTCACACCGAAGAGTTGTGGGACCAGCTGGCGGAACTTGGATGGCTCGGACTGACGGTGCCGGAAGAGTACGGTGGCGCAGGCATGTCATTCAGTGAACTTGCGATTCTTCTTGAGGAGACCGGCGCAGCGATGCTGCCGGGTCCCTTCTTCTCGACCGCTGTCATCGGAGCCGAGGCCCTGAAACTGGCGGGATCTGACGATCAGAAGAAAGACCTCCTCGCGAAACTGGCCGAGGGCAAGCTCAAGACGGCCCTTGCGTTCCACGAGTCAGGTGCCTCATGGTCGGCAGAGAGTGTCTCTGAGATGACGGCGACAGAGACCGAGGACGGTTGGATCCTCAACGGCGAAAAGCGCTTCGTCCAGGACGGCGCAGCGGCGGACATGCTGATCGTTGCCGCACGCACCGGTGAGGACGCGGAGAACGGCATCACGCTGTTCCTGATCGAGACCGACAACGCAGATGTCGATTCCCGGGAACTCAAGACCACCAGCTCGGACCGGATGTCGGTCATGACCTTCGGCGAGGTTTCGGTGCCTAAGGCGTCGGTCCTTGGCGAAGTTAACGGCGGTTGGGCTATTCTGCAGAAGCTCTTCCAGTACGGCGCGGCGGGCAAGTGTGCGGAGATGGCGGGCGCCGGTCAGAAGATGCTAGATACGACCGTCGACTACGTACAGAACCGTGTCCAGTTCGGACGAGCAATTGGCAGTTTCCAGGCCATCCAGCACCACGCCGCAGACATGGCGATAGAGGTGCAAGCGGGGCGACAACTTGCCCGGCAGGCCGCATGGTTTCTGGGTGAAGGGCTGGACGCCACGCGACAGGTAGCGCTGGCCAAGGCGTATCTGAGTGAGGCGTACCCGCGGGTCTGCGCAACGGCACACCAGTGCCACGGCGCTATCGGCTACACGCACGAGTACGATCTTCACCTGTGGACACGAAGGGCAACGGGCCAGCGGCTAGCGTTCGGTGACACGAAGCTGCATCAGAAGACGCTGACAGACGCGGCTGGACTCTAAACAGGTAACGCCGGCCCGCAATCACGGGACATAAGGAATACAGGGTTGGATGACCGCCTGATCCAGGGACGGCTTACGGCGGCGCTGCAAAACTCCACCGACAGTCCCTGGGAACACAGGTTCCCTTGGGATGATGACGGGTTTGCGCACCGCTTCGTAAAGATCACTGACGAGAACGCCCAATGGTGGGGCCCGCCGGAGCCGGACGTGACCCGTCTACTGGATATCTGGAACGAACGCGCCGGCCATGTCGGTGCCCCCCTGCCCTCCGTCCTGGACCTCGCCTGCGGAACCGGTCGGCATTCGATCGCCCTGGCATGGGCTGGCTGCGACGTGATCGGTGTGGACATCGGCGCTCCGGCGATTGAACGAGCGCTGGACAAAGCGCATGGGCATAAGGGTGGAAACCTCGGGTTCGTGCATGCCGATATCGAGACCTATGATCCGGGCCGGAAGTTTGACCTGATTCCACTGTTATCCGAGCAATGTGTCACATTTCCTGCCATTGATCTCGCAGCGATGATCCGGCACTACATGGGATTCCTGACGAACTATGGCAGCCTGATTCTTGAGATACCGGGCCAACTTCCAGATCCGGCCGTCAAATACCGGAAGCCCGGCGAGCACCAGGCGCTCTTCTCAGATGGGCCCTACTGGGAGATGCAGTTCACTGAAGTTGACTCCGCTACACGCCTGGTATTGGACCGGTACGCTGTGTTGACGGAAGCGGACGATCTTGTGACTGATTATACGAACTGGCGGACCTACTACCTGGCCGATTGGATTGCACAGATGCTTCCATCTGCCGCGTCGATGACGGTGCACCAGAGACGGTCACGGCCCGACTGGTGCGTCATTTCGAATCGCCCTGTATCACCCTAGCAACTGGAGTGAGGACTTGATACCCAGAAGACCTGAGATGGATCCGGACTGCCTATTTTGCAAGATCATTTCGGGCGATATTCCCAGCACAGAGGTGTATCGGGACGACAGCGTCATCGCCTTTCTGGACATCAACCCAACAGCGCCGAAGCATATCCTTGTTATCCCTCTCGAGCACATCACATTTCTGCGTGACGCCGATGATTCGGACGGGGCGCTGATCGGTCATATGGTGTTGACGGCGGATCGTATCGCTCTGGAGTGCGGTCTCCAGGAATCCGGGTACCGGCTCACGATCAATCAGGGTCTCGACGCTGGCCAAGAGGTCGATCATCTGCACATGCATTTACTTGGCGGCCGGAAGCTCGGCAGGATTGGATGAGGTCCAGATCGACCGGCTGCCCCGGTAATGGCCCAATCAAGGAATATTGAATGGCGGAAACTAGCGTTCAACAACTTGCCCTGCTAGAAGCCCGCG
>CAUZKS010000146.1:0-5646 GCA_963580625.1 Dehalococcoidia bacterium
GCGATCAGTTCCCCGTCACGGTTGTAGGCCCTCACCTGTGACGCCTCGCTTGTCCTTGAACCGATGTCGGATTGGATCGATTTTCCGAAACCAATGGCCTCTTCCTGCAACGGATTTACGACAACAGCAGGGAGGTCCAGTAGAGCAGCGTCTATCGGGTGCAGCATCTGTTCCCAGTCGCCGGCTTCGGTCGTTTGTTCCAGCCCTTCAAGGGTCACCGCTTCGTCTAACGCGAACCGGCCGACCTGAGATCGAATTAACTTACCGAGGTGTGCTGTATTGCCCAGAGCCTGACCGAGATCGTGGATGACGGACCGCGCGTAAAAGCCACTCCCGCATTCAATACGTAACCCGAGTGTGGGCGACTCCCACGAGGTAATGTCGAGTCCGTACACCACCACGTCACGTGGTTCACGCTCTATCTCTTTACCTTCCCTCGCCAGCTTGTACAGCCGCACACCCTTCACCTTGATGGCGCTGTACATGGGCGGTATCTGGCTGATCTCACCAGTGAACCCGGGCAGGGCGGCCTCAATGGTTTCTCGGGTGATCGTGCTGGCGTCCGACTCGGCGGTAACTCGGCCGGACGCGTCGTATGTATCGGTTGATGTCCCGAACGTGGCCGTGGCTTCATACACCTTGCGGCCCTGGACGAATCTGTCAATAAATCGGGTTGCGCGGCCAATGCAAATCGGCAGTACGCCGGTAGCGTCTGGATCAAGGGTGCCGCCGTGTCCGACCTTTCGCTGACCCGTCAACCGGCGAACAATCCGGATCACGTCCATCGACGTCATCCCGGCCGGCTTGTTGATGTTCAGGAAGCCACCATTTATCTGAGGCGGCCACACTTTTTTGCGCGTAGCGCCTTTTTGCGGGGCATCTGAGTCGACCTGATCGGCGTTCGAGTGTCCCATCACTACTCCTCAGATTCGGCCCCCTCTGGGGGCTCCTCGAACTTGTTCTCTGGGAGTTTGCTGTCCTGTTGCGCCACGTCGTCCATCATCTTGAGCATGTTGGCACCCTCGACAAGCGTGTCGTCCAGGTGGAAGACGAGGCGTGGAACGTGCCGGATCTGGATTCGCTTGTTGACCTCTCGCCGAAGAAATCCTGAGGCCGATTCCAATGCCTCAAGGCTCCCTTGTCGAACCTCGGGATCACCGAGGGAACTTATGTAGACGTGTGCCGTCGAGTAGTCCGCCGTGCAATCAACCCGCGTGACCGAAGTCATCGGCGCGAGCCTGGGATCGGAGATTGACTCGTCGATCAGCACGCCAAGTTCGCGTTGCAACGTGAAGTTGACGCGCCCGTTTCGCTTGTTCATGGATAGTCCGTTTGTGGTTCGTCTATTAACCGGGCAGCGCCGGTAGGTGATGCCGCAGACAACCAATTTTACGACGGTCAGGCACGCATCGTCATACCAATGCAGGAGGGATTCCAGAAACGGAACACGATCGAGTGTCCCTTCTCCCAGTCGGGAGACGGTTGGGATGAAGGACTCCTTCGGTAGAAGGGCAATGCGTTAGCGCGTTATTCATGGACCGGACCTACTCGGCGGTCAGCAGCCTCGTCGCGCAGTCCAGCCCGCAATTCATCGGGCATACCCAGATGCGAGATACCACGTCAGCGCCAAGCACCGGCGAAGCATCGGCCGTCTTGAGAGTCACGACTCCCCGATAAGGCGCGTACTCCAGGATCTCTATCTCGACGCCCGGCACCAGCCCGCTACTCACAAGGTACTCCAGCAGTTCCGGGTCTTCCTCTGGAATCCGATCCAATCGCAACGGCTGGCCGACCGGCGCCTCGTCGATCGTCGTGCTGGCCGGGCAGGGGCTGTAACCGCTCCCCGGTATCGGGTGGCCGAATGGGCAGGTCGTCGGGTTCTTCAGCGTCACCCGGATCCGCTCCTCCAGCTCGTCGGAGATAGCGTGCTCCAGCCGGTGGGCCTCCACGTGGGCGTTCACCAGATCCAGGCCCAGCATGTCGACGATCATCCGCTCGGCGAGCCGATGTCTTCGCACCATCTGTTCGGCCAGCCGGGTGCCTTCTTTGGTGAGGTCGATCTCCCGACTTGGACCGTGTGTGATCAGCCCCTCTTTTTCCATGCGTCGAAGCATCCCGGCGATCGACGGCGCGGATGTGCCGAGTCCCTCGGACTCCGGAGTGCGCTTCAACTGATCAACAAGGTGGGCGTTCGTGACCTTAATCCCCTGCTCCTGGACCATGTAGATCGAGAGTAAGTAGTTTTCGGCGGCCTGCGTCAGACGCGTTTCGACAGCGCCGCGCTTGGCGCTGGGTTTGGTCTTAGTAGATCTGCGCGAGGAGTTGTTAATGCCAGCCATATCGGATCGAGGCTAGCAACGGGGCTCCCAGCCGTCAACGCCCGCAACGCAGTTGCCGGCTCCTAACGTAGGAGGGGATCAGGGAGTGGTTGTATGCAGGCGACATACCCAAACTCCGTCATTTCCAAAGAATCGGGGATCCCGATTCAGGCGGCACACTGCCGGAATTCGCCCGGATCATTCGGAGACATCGACAATCCCCGGTGCTACCATTTGAAGTTCGCGAGTACGCGCGCCCCTGTTTGAAAGCGACAGGAATAACTGCGACGACATGCGATGCTCCGGAGTAGCTCAGCGGTAGAGCGGTCGGCTGTTAACCGATTGGTCGCAGGTTCGATTCCTGCCTCCGGAGCCAATTTTCCTTCTTGCGGCGATCGAGTCGCGCTTAAAAGTATTGGTTCCAGATCATGCTGGGACTGCGGGTATCATCGTTCCTTTGGCCTCATCGTAAATCCTTTAAAGTTCATCTGCGTGGTAAGTCAAGTCCACCAAGGGTATTCATTAAATGGTGACCAGATATCGGGTCCCATCTGGACTCCAATCCACATACATCTCTTGTCGTTCTTTTTACAACATCAACTAATTTTAAAGTTGGCTATCGTGAACCGTATGCCCAGACCACGGATAGCCGATTAATTGACTATGGGGATGCAAAAAACGCTTGGATAGAGAGATTTTGAACATTCTTTTACTCGGACTGATATCCATTCTGGCTATTGGGGTAATAGGTTGCGAGGTTGAGAGCTCTGCGGTGCGTTCTTCTGTATCCGAATCAACTAAACCCGCATATATGAAACCTGATCTTGTAGCGACGCTCTCGCCCAGTCCCTTACCCACCTCAACAATCGATACAGGAGTCGGGACGACATTCTTAATTGATTCAGCATCAACGCCGACATCTACACAAATCGATTACACATCAGAACCGTGGTCGAAAGTCTGGTTGTGTAGTGATTTGAACATCGAATCAACAGACCTGACATCGGGTGTAACACAGACGTGTTCGGTATTAACTGAGGTTGTCGGGGACGATCTCAGGGTCAACTCGACAGGGATACCTAATCACGATTTTGAATCAACACTAGGTTGCTGCGCGACTGAACAAAACAGTGTGTGGACAATTCCTCTGAAGCCTGAACTGTCATATGAAGACCCCGTACAAGCTCCGGAGAGAGGGGCGGTGGCATTCACCGTCACTGGTGTCGCGATTTATGGACCGGAAGAAGGCCCCGGAGGAGATGCCGTTGCCTTGGAGTACGGCTACTTCGAGGAGGATCGTCAGCCGGTGGATCTGGGTATTTGCGGGGGCCATGCAGGGCCTGGCGGTGAATACCACTACCACTACGACTCAAACTGTATGCACTGGCATGAAGACAGTCAGGACATTTCCGAATACGTGGTGGGACTGGCCGCTAGCGTTGTTTCGAAAGTTGTCGGAGTTGCGTTCGACGGGTTCCCTATCTACAGCACCTATGAGGAGAACTCGGCTGGCAAGTCAATTGAAATGACCTCGTCGTACCGTTTGAAAATTGGCGAGGACGGATACGGTGGAATCGAAGATTATGAATTCATGGAAGGGATTGGCGATCTTGATGAATGTAACGGGCATTTCGCCATCACCCCGGAAGCGCCGAACGGCACGTATCACTACCATTCAACGCTCACGAATGGCGATGGTGATCTAGGGTTTCCGTACTTCCCACTTTGTTACAAGGGAATAGTGAACGAAGACAATATTCAGACGACTGATTTGGGACGAGTTCCTCCACAACCACCTGATTTCGCAGGAGGAAGACCACCACCACCCCGCTGATTGGCCGGCCGCCTGAATGCGGTCCCAGAGACTTTCATGCCAGCCGTCCAGCACGAGGCAGAATTAACAGAATCCCTGGTACCGCTTCAGGGTCAAAATCTCTCGAAGACACCAAATGAATAATTACGTTTGACGGCATTGGTTCATCAGTGTCGGACAACGGATCAGGTGACAGCCTGGCTCGATCCACGCTAGCAAATGGCGAACACGGATGCGAAAGTCAGATGCCGCGATCGGTCATGTCGGACGGACTAAGGCGCGAGACTCTCGACCTCAACGGATGTAATTGTGAGCGGGTCGGTCTGCGCCATTCGATAGACCGCAGAGACATACGCAACTCCCGGTGTGAAGCCAAACATCAATGGGGAGGCATCCGAGTATTCATACATGAATCCGGGCACTTCGAGTTCTTCAGCCTTGAACTCAACAACAATCCCCTCACCTCCATACTGCGCACGGTCAACGACCTTCTCGACGAGATTGTTTCGTCGGTATTCCCAGTGACTGGGAATTGGATCTGGCACGGTCCCGCTCAGCAAATGCTCCACCTCATCCGCACCAAAGGAAAACGTGTGCATGTTTTCCCTTTCCATAGGGGTGGATCGCTTATCAAACACCATCGTTGACCGATCGAGACCAAGCAAGAACGTTCGAGAACTCGCGGCCATCAGATAACGGGTATGTCTCACGTTCAATCTTCCCAATCATTTATGGTCTCGGCCGAGTACAGACGTCTACTCAACAATTCCAACCTCATTATTCACCGAGTAGAGTGGCGTCGCCGGAATTGTCCACATCGGCGGGTAGACCTTCAAATTCGCCTCGGTCTTAAAATGCCGCAAAGAACAACCCGCACAGTCCTAACCTGCGTCGGCGATCAACCCATTTACAGAGAGTAGCCGGTATGAAGATCGAGCAAATATCAGTCACCGTGTTTAACACCCCGTCAAAAAAGGTCAACGACACCGACGGCCACACCCATCCCGGGGACGAGCACGATTCCGAAGAGGCGATGCTCACCATCACGACGGATGACGGCCACTCCGGCTACTCGTTCGGATCGCCTGACCTGCTCCGTCCGTACCTGATCGACAATTACATCAAGAAGGTCTTCATGGGTGAAGACGCCATGGATCGGGAGAAACTCTGGATCAATCTCGCCAAGTGGCAGCGTGGTAGCGGAAACAACCTTACGGATCGCACCCTTGCCGTCGCAGAACTGGCGTTGTGGGACCTCGCAGGTCGCTCGTTGAACATTCCCGTGTGGAAACTGCTGGGCGGCTATCGGGACAAGGTTCTTGCCTACGGATCGACCATGTGCGGTGACGAGATGGACGGCGGCCTTGCCACTCCTGAGGATTACGGCAGGTACGCCGAGTGGATGGTCGAACGCGGATATAAGGCGATCAAGCTGCATACGTGGATGCCGCCGGTTGAGTGGGCGCCAAACGTGAAGATGGACATCAAGGCCTGCGCGGCCGTTCGTGAGGCCGT
>CAUZKS010000147.1:0-5629 GCA_963580625.1 Dehalococcoidia bacterium
CCTGTGCATCTGCAGGAAGATGCATAGCAGCAAAGCTGCCTATGAATAGGATTGTCTGGAGAACCCGCATTCTATCTACTTGTGCTTGTCTCAGCCTTAGTACCAGATAGGGACGTCGAAGAGCTTGCTGCTACTTAATTAATCAGTGTTCAGTTGAGAGAAGGGACCCTCGCCAGAAGGTCCCTTAAGGGCAAGGGGCTGTGGATGAATCCATAGCCCTGTCTTGATCAGTGAGTATCTCCCCTAGATATCTGGTCGGGGCTAGTTAGGTGTTACTTCATCTGGTCACTCCCCCATTGCGCCCGTCAGGCGGAATCCAGGGATGTCCTCGAATGACCCGCCGCATCCCTGGCTCATGATGGCCGACTCGAGGGGACGGCTGTCGCTTGCACAACGCCGCTCCGTACCGTCACTTGAGGCAAGGGTGCCCACTGCCTTGGGAGGACGTTGATGAACGCCACGCGGATGACCCGTTTCTTCTTATTGTTCCTGGGAGTGTCGCTCCTCGGGACACCGCTCTCGGCTCAGAAAGTCCCACGCCTCGACTCCTACGACGGGGTTGTTGTCCGGATCCTGCAGAGCAACAACGCCGGCAACGTCCAACACATCATCGACCCGTTGACGAACGAGGTCGTAGGCGTCATCGAGGGTTGTCCCAGGCCTCATAATCTCTTCGCCCACCCGGAGGGGCTCTACTACTACTGCACAAGCGAGGTGGAGAATACGCTCGACGTCTATGATACCCGCTCATTGCAGCTCGTCGAGCAGCTCCCGCTCACAGCTCGGCCGAACAAGGCGGCGATCAACAAAAAGCATCGCAAGATCTACGTCGGTATCGCCGCCGCGCCTTTCGTAGACGTGTTCAGCCTGGACACACACGAGAAGCTCGGGAGCGTTCCCGTTACGACGGGAATCCACAACGTGTACGTGAGTCCGGATGGGAACTGGGTCCTCGCGGGACTGAACGCGCGTAGCGAGAACTCGATCGAGGTCATCGACCCGAACATCGACGAGGTCGTCCGAACGCTCTCGCTCGTCGATGACCAAGGCGTGCACCACACCGTGCGGCCGATGGCGTTTCTGGCGGGGGATGACGGCTCGACCGACAAGTTGTTCGCACACGGCTCCGGCGTGAACGGCATCTGGGTGCTCGACTGGGAGACGGGTGAGAAAGAGCGGATGCTCTTCCCGCCACCGCTCCCGGCGTGGCAGCGCAACGCAGATGGAAACCAAGGAGCGCCGATGCACGGCCTCGAGGTCCTCCCCGACCGCTCTGCCGTGTGGGCCTCGAGCCGGCTCGACAGCCGCATCTACGGCTGGTCGCTCCCTGACTACGACTTCCTTGGCGGGATCGAGGTCGGGCCAACCGCGAACTGGATGACGTCGACGCCCGACAGCAAGTATATGTACGTCGCGGTGTCCGGGTCCGACTACACGATCGCGATCGACCTCCGTACCCATGAGATCGTCGCTAAGATGCAGACCGGCGCACGGCCCGCCCGGATCGACGTCGCGATCCTTCCGCCCGACCGAGTGAACGATCGCGGGAGCCGCAACCGATGAGCAGAGACAACAGCCGGATCGACCGCACCATGCGCTTCGCCGCCCTCGCGCTCGTGGCGGGGGTGAGCGTTTTCACCACTGTTGGCCTCACGCCTTCCCCTCCCGAAGTGCCCGCGCCCGCAGCGATGGTTGACCGCACAGCCGCGGTCGCCGCGGACTTCGACTACTACCGCCAAAACATCGAGCCGATGTTCGTGCGACCCCGTGGCTACCCGAACGCTGGTGGAAGCCCTGCGTGTGTCATGTGCCACAGCTGGCAGACGGGCCTGCGATTCGCGCTCGCGGACATGACGGAGACACCTGACGGCTGGATGTGGACCGCCGGCCAATCCCAGGCCAACTATGACGTCGTGACGAAACTCGTAAACGCTTCGAACCCCGCGAGCAGCAGGCTCCTGACGAAACCACTGTCGCAGCAGGCCGGTGGCGAGGGCCACTCGGGCGGTAACTACTGGGAGTCGACGAGCGACCCGGAGTATCAGGTCGTGCTCCAGTGGATCGAGATGCTCCCAGCCGAGTATTTCACGCCGCCCCCGGAGCCCGAGCTTGACTTCGAGTTCTACCGCACGTGCGTCCAGGACATGATCCAGAGCCCGAAGTACGGGCAGCTCTCCTGCACAGTCTGCCACGCCGGCGGCTCGATCGGCTTCGCGCCGCGTCCCGCGAACGGCACCTCCTGGACGGAGCAGGAGGCGCGTCGGGGCTTCGAGGTTGTGAAGCGCCTGATTGTGCCCGGGAATCCGATTCAGAGCCGATGGCTGCTCAAGCCGCTCCACTTGGACGGAGGCGGGTCGTACACGCACAACGGGCCCCGCAGATGGCTGTCGAGGGACGATCCCGAGTGGCAGATGCTCGCGGCATGGGTGAGGGGAGAGCGCTCAGGTAGCGACTGCTCGATGTAGGGTCGGGACCGGTTAGGTGGGACATCGCAAATGCCCTGAAGCGTAGATAGTCCCTTCGCCGCAACGGAGTGGCCGGGCCCGGGCTCATAGCCAGCGAGCAGCCTATTCACGTCCTGGCGTTCCGAAAGCTCAATCGTGTAATCGCCAGTAGCGGGGCCGGAATCACCGGCTAGAGTCGAGACTCGGATCACGATGAGAGCCGGTGATTCGACGTCCGGCACCGTGAACTCCAGCGAGTCCTCGAGGGCAGAGCCCGCACCAACCAGGGGGAGCATGTCGAAGTAGTCATCGTAGAAGTAGATGTTCAGATCTGCGGCCAACTGACGGGATCGAACGACGACACGCGCCTGTACTCCTGGAACGGCTGAGTACCGGTAGTCATCATAGGCCCGACCGTTCTGGGTCCGATCGCCCGGCCCTAGGGTGCCCAAAAGGGTCTGACCCGGCACGATGGGCTCCTGGGCCATGCCCACAGCAGGCGTCATGAGCATGAGGATGGCTAAGGTCCGTACCATTCAGCCTCCAGCGAAGGTCGTGAGATAAGAAGCGCTGTCACCCAGCAGTCCAATTGATTCAAAACCCGGGGCCGGGCGCAAGCGGAGCGCCGGAGTCTGTTCGACCGATTCTGCGCTCGTGGGCGCCAGCCAGCGAATGATATGGACATTGTCTCCTGCCGCATTCGTCTGAGTGATCCGAACTGTCTGAGCTGCCACCGGGGCAGTTACAAAAATTGCCAATAGCAATAACGGGAGTATCCCGGAAGATCCGATGCACATCATATAACCTGCGCTGCAGAATACCCGACTAGGGTAAACTCCTAGGCACTGAGAACAACAAGGATGAGTAGACGCATGCACCCATTGCCTGCGGTGTTCTGGTGATGCACCCTCTTGGATCTGAAGCCTTTCAGGAACAAAGAGGACCCATGTATTGCACTGTACATAGCACGGCGGTTGCTTTTGCCACCTCGGTCGCAGTTGTCGCCTTGTTTGGGTGTGCACCATCGGAAGGGGGTACATCAGGCTCTGACCGAGAGGTGCCGTTCGATGTGCTGATTTCAGGTGCACGTGTCATAGATGGAACCGGTAATCCTTGGTTTCGAGCTGACGTAGGTATTCGTGGTGATGTGATTGCAGAAATCGGCTCACTAAGCAATAGGGATGCTACTCGTACGATCGAAGCTAGGGATCGCATAGTAAGCCCTGGCTTCATCGACATGATGGGTCAGTCCAGCCTCGTGCTGATCACGGATCCACCAAGTGCGGAGAGCAAACTACGCCAAGGAATCACGACGTACTTATCCGGTGAAGGAGGGTCTCCTGCACCCCAGAGTGCCGAGACACAGAGTTCACCCCTGATCATCGAAGGTGATACGGTCCGCTGGAGCACGTATGCAGAGTATTTCGCAATCATGGAACGGTTCGGGATTCCTATAAATGTGGTCCACGATGTTGGTCTAACCCAGGTCAGGCGTGTGGTACTCGGGGAGGGAGACATTCAGCCGACAGCTGCTCAGCTCGAGGAGATGAAGGCGTTGGTCCGTCAGGCAATGGAAGATGGTGCCGTCGGAACCTCTACGTCGTTGATATATCCTCCCGCCGTGTATGCTCAGACGGAAGAACTCATTGAACTCACGAGAGTCGCTGGAGAGTACGGTGGCGTGTACTTCACGCACATGAGAAACGAAAGCCATGCGGTCTTGGAAGCAATTCGAGAGGCGATCGCAATCGGTGAAGGTGCTGGGGTTCCCGTACATATTTACCATTTAAAGGCCGCCGGTCAGGATAATTGGCCTCTTATGAGTGATGCCCTGGCTTTGATTGACTCTGCACGTGCAGAAGGTATGGACGTCACGGCTGATATATACCCGTACATCCGCAATGGCATTGGTCTCGGCTCATTCCTGCACCCTCGGCACTATGCGGAGGGTACTGATGTATTCCTGGCCACTCTCTCTGATACTGAGGTACGCAGCCGATTGAAGGAGGAGGTTGAGGGCACTTCAGATTGGGAGAACTGGTATCGCCACGTTGGTATGGACTGGAATAACGTTTTGATTGTTTCAGCCCCGGATCCGAGCGTGATCAATCTTTCGATCGCTGGTGCGGCAGAGGTATTAGGTACTGATGTTTGGAGCGCTTTTTTCGACCTCGTGCAGAATGGAGGTGTTAGTGTGAATCCGAAGAGCATGAACGAAGAGCAGAAGTGGCAAGCACTTCGCGCAGACTTTGTCATGATCGACACTGATGCTTCGCCAGTGAATCCAGCAACAACTGCGAGTTCCCATCCGAGGGCTTTTGGAGCCTTTCCTCGAGTGATCGCTAAATATGTTCGTGAAGATGGTGTTCTAACGCTTGAGGATGCAGTGCGTCGAATGAGTTCTTTGGCCGCGCACCGGCTTGGGCTCTACAGTCGTGGAGTTGTGGCTCCTGGTATGATTGCGGATCTAGTGGTGTTTGATGAAGAAGAGCTGAGAGATGATGCAGATTTCGGAGCTGACGCAATGCAATACGCCCTGGGTGTCGATTATCTGTTTGTTAATGGTACGCTGGTCATCGATGATGGTCAGATAATGGACTCACGACCAGGTAGATTGCTGAAACGTGCAGGAAGCCATTAGGGGAGAGAAAACAGACAGAGCCCTCGGCCCCTAGAGGGCCGAGGGCTCTGTTTTTCCACTAAAGAGGCAGTGCTCTTCTATTACTCCGGATATTGTGGCTCAGCCACCCGGATGTAGGTGGAAGCTCACACGCGTATTCTCCCACTCCAACACGATATTTCCCATCGCGTTGTCATCATCCGGTTCATAGCGGAATCTCATGGTCTCAACCATTTCATCCATTGTCTCGGGGGTGGCAGTAAAGCTAGCCATCTCAGTTTCCCGGACCCCAGGCGTTATCGGCACACCCCAGCGCTCATAGCTCGGGTTCACGAAGAATGTCCACTCTTCTGCACCTGGTTCGGCGTAAATTGAGTACGCGCCGGCTTCAAGCGCGACGCCTCCAATTGAAGCAGGTCCGGTGAGGTGTAGTGCAGTCGCTTCATCTGCACCGACTCTCCAAGCTGCACCAAATGGGACTAGCCCACCCATGATCTCTCGGCCTTTTGCTGACGGCGCCCCATAACAGAGCACCCCTTGGCCATTCTCGAAGGCAACAGGAGTT
>CAUZKS010000148.1:0-5604 GCA_963580625.1 Dehalococcoidia bacterium
TCCCCAACGCCCATAATTACGACTGTCTTGATCGGCAAGTCTGATTCTCCCGGTGATGTATTGATATCCGGGAGAAGGGTATATGACAGTGCGGTCTGATGGAGGAGTTGTGGTGAGACGCCGAGATACAGTTGGCGCAGCGTTGTCCGGGGTGTTCGCAGAGCAGGCGAGGTCGGATACCGATCTCGCCCTACGGTGTTTCGCAGAAATGTCCCTCGGTGGCGAGGTTCGCTCTTGCCGACCGCGTTTTTGAGCGAATCCGGTCCTTCAAGCGTCCCAGGACGCTGGCCTGGGCGGGGCAAGCGCCGCCCAGCGTAATGTTTCCGCCCACGTCTTGAAGTTGTCCTCGGTCCGCATGGGAGATTACTACCCATGCAATGTTGTTGCCCTGTGAACTTTCCCTTCACCCCTGTGAGGTGGCTGTCAGCGTGTTAGCTTTCGTGCTCTCTCGGACACTGATCTGCAAATCAACAGGAGACCACGAATGCAACTCGGCATGATCGGATTGGGCCGTATGGGCGGAAACATGGCCCAACGACTCCTGCAGTCCGGCCATCAAGTGGTCGCCTACGACCGGGAAGATGGCGCGGTACAGGCCACAGTTGGACATGGAGCCACACCAGCAGCAAGTCCGGCCGATCTGGTGTGGCAACTGGACGCGCCGCGCGCCGTGTGGATCATGCTGCCATCCGGCAATGTCACCGAAACCGGAATCGACGAATTGTTGGGCCTGCTATCGCCGGGTGACACGATAATCGACGGCGGAAACTCAAACTACAAAGACTCAATCCGACGATCTGAAAAAGCGGCCGGCCATGGCGTCGACTTCCTAGACGCCGGGACAAGTGGTGGCATCTGGGGCCTGAAGGAAGGTTACGCCCTCATGGTGGGCGGCAACAAAGCTGCCTACGAGCGGCTCGAACCCATCTTCCAGTCACTCGCACCGGCGGCGGATCGCGGCGTCGGGCGCGTAGGCCCGAGCGGTGCAGGTCACTTCACCAAAATGATCCACAACGGCATCGAGTACGGAATGATGCAGGCGTACGCAGAGGGTTTTGAGATTCTGGCCGCTAAATCTGAACTTGTGGAAGACCTGGAGCAGGTCTCCAAGATCTGGCAGCACGGCTCGGTCGTCCGCTCATGGTTACTCGACCTCGCGGTTGCTGCGCTTGAGGGAGACGGCGACCTGTCTTCATTGACCTCATACGTTGACGACTCAGGCGAGGGTCGCTGGACAGTCCAGGAATCGGTCGATCTCGGCGTGCCGGCTCCGGTCATCACGGCGTCGCTCCAGGCACGATTCCGTTCCCGGCAGGCCAACCCGTTTGGCGGCCGTATGCTGGCAGCACTGCGCAATCAGTTCGGCGGGCACGCCGTTCATAAGTCCGAATGATCGAAACACCGGGCGCCGACTCCACAACGGTCGTCATTTTGGGAATCACGCGACCTCGCGGCGCGTAAGTCACTGCCTGCGCTGTTGAACATGGCCAATCTGGGGCGTCTTCCGAAACTCGACACGCATCGTCGGATTGGCACGTCGTGCGCGGCCTATGAGGGGTTGCCGTTGTCCTCTTCTCCAAGATCGATCCAGCACGGGGACGATGTTGGGGTGCAAGCCTAGGCATCCCATTGCTTGAGATTCCCGAAAGATGCGTTCTTTCGAAGCCTTCCGTCTTTAGCAGGGCGAACGCCACGTCGCAGTCGAGCAGGGTGTCATGTGCCTGGTAGACACGATTTTTTGCCACCCTCGCCAAGGAACTTGCTGACTGTATACCGGCCCTTGGCGAAAGATGTTGGTGTTGGGATCTCTCCATCTGGTGGCGTAAGAGCTGAATGCTACAGCGGCATGTATCTTTTGGCTTATGAACATGACCGCACGGCAATCGCGGTTCGGCTAAGGAGAAGCATGTATTGTTCGTAGCGGTCGAATGCGGACATTCGCGGTGTCGGTCGACCCCGCAACATCATCAAATGGAGGCGTCAGAAATGGCAGGAATCGTTGAAGGCAAGATCGCCCTCGTTACCGGCGCTGGGTCGGGCATCGGCCGGGCAACTGCACTTGAGTTCGCCCGGCAGGGGGCACGGGTTGTGGCCGCGGATATCGTCACGGAGTCGGCTGTCGAGACGGCACGCCTCATTCAGGCTGAAGGCGGCGAAGCGGCTTCTGTGTTTGTGGACGTGACGAACGAAGCCGCCGTGTCGGCGATGGTCGAGTTCACGGTCGCTGAGTACGGCCGACTCGATTGCGCCCACAACAACGCCGGCATTCTTGGGCCCCTTTCGGACATTGCCAACTACCCACGTGATGAGTACGACCGCGTTATTTCGGTGAACGTTACCGGAACCTGGCTATGCCTGCAGGCCGAGGTACGGCAGATGCTGAAGCAGGATCAGCCGGACGGAGGCCACACCATTGTCAACACAGCGTCGGTCGCTGGACTGGTGAGCAATTCCGCCATCCCCGCTTATACGGTCAGCAAGCATGCGGTGGTCGGCCTCACCACATCTGCAGCGCAGTCTTATGGCGACCAGGGCATCAGGGTGAACGCCGTCTGCCCGGCGCTGATCGAAACAGCGATGTCGCAGCCGTTCCGGGTAGAAGGAGAGGAGCCGAGCACGACGCGCGTCCGTCAGGCCATAGATCGCAACGGTCAGCCCGAAGAGGTGGCTGCACTGGTGGTGTGGCTGTCCTCAAGCGCTTCGTCATTCATTACCGGAACGCCGGTTCGCGTGGACGGAGGTGCGCTGGCTTAACGGTCCCCGAGCGGCGTGCCGGCTACACGAGCTCGGGCAGCGGAATTCTTTTTTCTTCCGACAACGATTCCAACCTGACCCACACGGAATCCGAAACGTCCAACGTAAAACCGGCCAACAGGCTGGTTTTACGACGCTGCCCTCTTTCACCGTGGAGCAAGATCTCCTCCACTCCTAGCATGTGTTTTCCGCCCATGATCTGCTCGAGTTATTTGCCCATCGGCACCAGGATTTCCTCGTGTGGCATGAACTGCTCTAAATCGATCACCCACATAAACTGCCCGGATCGAGACGTGTTCAGGCCCCCCCTCCAGGGACGCAATCAACAGCAGTAGCGAATCTGGAACCGGCCAGAGCACCAGCAAGCACGTCAACCATCATCATGATTCCGTACCCCTTAGGACCCGCCATGGGCAAAACCACAATCGTTGTTAGATCAAAGTCCCCCGGATCGGTTATATCTCGACCATCGGCTTGTATTGCCAGACAAGCATCCATCGTTTTTTCGCCATTCAGACCTGCGAAATATATTTCCCGACGGGGGTCGCTGCGGTTGCTATATCCAGAAGCGCTGGTAGATGATTTCTATCGGGCACGGCATAAGCGAGGGGTATTGACGCGGTAGATGGCATCTGTACTACCGCCCTTGTCTCTACGACTACCGCCGTCGAACTGCGTCTTTCGGAATGAGGTTACATGGCGCCGATGATCGACCCCACGGATTACGGTCCTATCCCGTCAACTCGAACGCCCAGACCTGCATCAGCGCGTCAGGTATCCCTTTTGGCATCGTCTGGACTGGATCTGTAACTTCGGCGAGCTTCCACAGACCGGCGCTTTCGAGCGCGGATTCCTTCTCAACGAACCCGGCAGACTCCCGGTAGTCCGGTCGCATCGTGTAGATAATGTGGCCTCCAGGCTTTGTGATTCGGACCATCTCGTCAAGTGAAGAGGCAGGGGCATGCCCGAGGGTCAGGACGCCGACGCATGTCACGGCGTCGAACGAGTTCGATTCGAAGTCCAAAGTCTTGCCAAGCTCCATCTGCAGGAGATCCCCGTAGACATTCTTGAGTCGCGCCTGTGCCAGCATCTCCGCGGAGAAATCGAATCCGGTTAAATCGGTGTACCCGGCATCCGACAACAACTGCCCTACCAGCCCGGTACCGACTCCCGCATCAAGGATCCGACCGTCCAGCGGAACATGTTTCTGCGCCAAAGTGGCCGTGACGCGGGGGGCGGACCAGCCGTAGTTCTCTTCCATTTCGGCGTCGTATGAAACTGACCAGGTGTCATAGCGTTCGACCAGTTGCTCCGGGCTTGTGGAGGAGTACACCCATTCCACACCGCCCTGACCGGGTGCTGGGCCGTTGGTCTCTGGGCTCATACCTTCGCTCCCTCGTCGTTCTGATCCCTATCGTATGTAAAAGGAGGCGCTCCGACCGAAATCGGAGCGCCTCCTTTTTTAACCAAATGTAACTGCGTCGTTGACGCTTACTTCAGCAGATCCGGGTACATGGAGAACTCCATCTGCTGCGTCGTGATCGTCTCGATCAGTACGCAGGTACCTTCGCTGTTGAGCTGCTGCGCCTTTTTGATCGCCGGGCCGACGTCTTCAGGCTTCTCGACACGGATGCCTGTTGCGCCGAGGCCTTCTGCGATCTTGGCGTAGTCGCCACCCTGGTTACCTGCGCCAAACTCTTCCATGGCGGTCGGCTGGTGATGGTTGTATCCGCCCATCGTGCTGTTGTTCAACACAACGGTCGTGATCGGGTGGCCCGACCGTACTGCGGTCTCGATGTCCAGGCCAGACATTCCGAAAGCTGCGTCGCCCATGATGTTCATGCAGAACTTGGACGGGTCAGCGATCTTGGCGCCGATCATCAGGGGGATTCCGTACCCGAGGTGAGTGGTCTTGCCCCAGCCGATATAGCCGAACGGGACGGTTGCCGTGTAGAACGGCATAACCTCGTCACGCGGGTGCCCGGCATCGTGGGTCGCCACGGTGTTCTTGTGGTCCACGACCGCGTTGATTTCGGCGACGACCCGATACGGGTTCATCGGGGTGCCTGCGGTCGCCAGTTTCGGCGCCCACTCGGCTTTCCACTCCGCCCACACGGCGGCTACTCGGTCTGCGGTGGCGGTGTCGCCCCTGCGGCCGTTCTCGCCGATAGAAGCCTTGACCTCTTCGATCATGGCCTGCAACACCAACTTGGCGTCGCCGACGATGCCGAGGTCGATTGAGTAGTCCTTGTTGATGTCTTCGTCCGAGATTACTGCCTGGATCAGGAACTTGCCGTCCGGAATCTCAAGACCAAAGTTGGTACGGGTGAGGCCGGAGCCGATGCAGAACATCGTGTCCGAGTCGCCGAGCCACTTCCAGACTGGCTTCGGTGCGGTCCGATTGGACGATCCCAGTGCCAGCGGGTGGCTGTCCGGGAAGGCACTCTTGGCCTGCATGGTGGTCATGACCGGGATCTGCGTTAGCTCTGCGAGCTCCATCAGTTCTTCGGTCGCACCTGCGTAGAGCACGCCCTGCCCTGCCCAGATGGCCGGGTTGGAAGCGGAAAGAAGCTGCTTGACTGCGTCCTTGATGTCGGACTGGTTCGGCGCCGTCTTGATGCTCGATGTGGGCTTGTAACCCATGTACTCTTCCGGCACTTCCTGGCCGAGCACATCACCGTTCAGCTGAAGCAGGGTCGGGCCTGGGCGGCCGTTGCGGGCTACGTGGAATACACGTCGGACCTGCTGAGAGGTTCGCTCGATACGGTTCACGTCCAACGCCAGTTTCGTGATGTGCTCGTAGTTCTCCGGGGCGGAGAAACCAGGGAACACGTCCTCACTAAAGGTGCC
>CAUZKS010000149.1:0-5475 GCA_963580625.1 Dehalococcoidia bacterium
GCCAGCCACAAGCTGCCGGTACGAACAACTATTATTTCCCGCGAGAACCTGGTCTAGACGGAGATACAGGTGAATATTGACGAAGTAAGAGGGCTAAGCCACGACGAGCTCATGAAAGAGCTTGAAGACCTGCAACGGGGGATGATGAATCTCCGGTTCCGGAAGGCCACGCTCCAACTACAAGATTCCAGTGAAATAAAGTCCACACGTCGCACCATCGCCCGGATCCGGACGGTGCTGCGAGAACGCGAGATTGCTGAGGCGCTTCAGAGTTGACATCCGGGATGCAAAAACAGAGAACTGGCACAGTCGTCAGTGACAAGATGGACAAGACCATCACGGTCGAGTTCTATTGGAGTCAACGCGACCGTCTCATCGGCAAGTCGCGCCGTCGCGTGACCAAATTCATGGCCCATGACGAGAACAACCAGGCCCATCTGGGTGACGTTGTTCGCATCGAAGAGACGCGCCCACTTTCACGCCATAAGCGCTGGCGGTTGCTCGAAATCCTGCAGACAGGTGACGTCGCTGATTTCCAGCCATCGGAACTGTCGACGACGCTGGAACCGACCGAAACCGAAGAGTCGACGGGGACTGAGTAAGTGATTCAGGTACAAACGCGCCTACGCGTCGCCGATAACTCAGGAGCCCGCGAAGTGATGTGCATTCACGTCGATGGCGGGAGCCGCCGCCGTTACGGAGGACTCGGTGACGTGATCACGGCCGCCGTAAAAGACGCTACCCCCGGCGGCACCGTGAAGATGCACGAAGTGGTCAAGGCCGTAATCGTCCGAGTGGCAAAGAACACACGCCGACCGGACGGTTCATATATCAAGTTTGACGACAACGCTGTTGTCATCATCGGTGAGAGCCAGAACCCGCGTGGCACCCGTATCTTTGGCCCGGTGGCCAGGGAGCTGCGGGAACGCGACTATATGCGGATCGTCTCACTAGCCCCGGAGGTGCTGTAAACATGGCACAGCGTATTCGACGGGGAGACCAGGTCAAAGTGCTGGCAGGCAAGGATCGCGGCAAGCAGGGCGAAGTGGCGCGGATAGACCGCAAGAAAAACACCGTCGTCGTTGACGGCGTCAATCTGGTCACCCGCCACGTCAAACAGCAGGCCGGTACGGCACAGGCCGGGATCATCCAGCAAGAAGCACCAATCCAGATCTCAAACGTGGCGTTCGTAGATCCAGAGACCGGTAACTCCGGCAGAGTCGGGTTCCGAGTACTTGAGGACGGCACCAAGATACGAGTCGTAAGAGGTAGCAGTGAGTCCTGAAGCCACCGTGGCAGAACAGCCCCGGCTTAAAATCAAATATCGTGAGCAGGTAGCTCAGGATATGCAAACTGAGTTCGGTTACTCGAACCCGATGCAGACTCCGAAGCCGCTCAAGGTCGTCGTGAACATCGGTATCGGCGAGGCGCTGGACAACCGCAACGCGCTCGATGCCGCAGTCGGTGATGTGACCACCATCACCGGCCAGAAGCCGGTGGTACAGCGCGCCAGGATGTCCATCTCCAACTTCAAACTCCGCGAGGGGATGCAGGTTGGGATCACGGTCACGATGCGCGGTCAGCGCATGTGGGACTTCCTTGACCGGCTCATCAACCTGACGCTACCGAGAGTCCGTGACTTCCACGGACTCTCGAGGCGATCATTTGATGGGCGTGGCAACTACTCCCTTGGCATCCGGGAACAGATCGTGTTTCCAGAGATCGACTACAATGAAATCGACCGGTTGCGCGGCCTCCAGGTCAACATAGTGACCTCCGCAAACACGGACGAAGAAGGCCGCCGAATGCTTGAGCTTCTCGGCATGCCCTTCGAACGAATCGAAGACCCCGCGTAACTCTTTCTATTTATCCACTCAGAAATTCCGGGAATCCCATTTGGCTAAGAAAACAAAAGTAGAGAAGTGGAAGCGCCAGAAGCGCGAACTCGCAGCGGGCACGATGAAGTACCCGGTCCAGTTCCACAACCGGTGCGAAAGATGCGGACGGCCGCGCGGATACATCCGATTTGTCGGAATGTGCCGCATCTGCTTCCGCTCGCTGGCCCTCAGGGGTGAGCTTCCCGGAATCAGGAAAGCGAGCCTGTAAAAAGGCCGGTTCCGTTCCGCCACATGGCGGCCAGCGGTTATCGCCGGAAGGTGCCTCGGAGCGTTTTTTAGGAAAAGCGCCCGGCAGGCAAACCACCGGTGTAGTAAGAATCAGGAACAGCGAATGCCCGTTACCGACCCGATATCAGACATGTTGACCAGGGTGCGCAATGCCATCCAGGTCAGACACGAGAGCGTCCTCGTCCCGGCCTCTAAAACGAAGAGGTCTCTGGCCCGGATGCTACAGCGCGAAGGCTTCATCTCCTCTGTCGAGATAGAAGAGGCAGAAGACAAAAAACAGCCGATGATGAGTCTCGGCCTCAGGTACTACGAGGACGAGACTCCGGTCATCACCGGATTGAAGCGCGTAAGTAGGCCCGGCCTCCGGGTTTACGTCGGCCGACGGGAGATTCCTCGCTACTACGGTGGCCTTGGTGTGTCGTTTATTTCGACATCGGCCGGCGTGATGACCGGGCGCGAGGCCTGGCGGCGCGGCATCGGCGGCGAGCTCTTGTTCTACGTCTGGTAAGGGCGGGAGTATTTAACGATGAGCAGAATTGGTAAGGTCCCCATCCCGGTACCGTCAGGCGTCGACGTAAAAATCGACGGCAGCGCGGTCACCGTCAAGGGTAAAAACGGCGAACTCAAATCCGAGTTCCATCAAGACATGACTATCGCCCTAGAAGACGGGGTCCTCAAGGTGACCCGTCCCTCGGACGAACAGCAGCACCGTGCACTACACGGGCTGACACGTTCCCTGTTGAACAACATGGTCATCGGCGTATCGGACGGTTACGAGCGTGCCCTTGATTTGATCGGCACGGGTTACCGGGTTCAACAAAATGGCAAAGGCCTCACCTTCCAGCTTGGATTCAGTCACGCGGTTGAAGTTCAGCCGCTGGAAGGCATCACGCTGGAAGCGGACGGACAGGTACGCGTCGTCGTAAAGGGCGCGGACAAGCAGGCTGTGGGCCACCAGGCTGCAGTCATCCGCAAGCTCCGGCCGCCAAACGCCTACACCGGCAAAGGCGTGCGTTACGACGGCGAACAGATCCACCTCAAGCCCGGCAAAAGTGCCGCCAGGGCGGAATAGTCAAGATGGCATACACGAAGAAAAACGAACCAAGGCGTTTGATGCGTCATCGTCGATTGCGCAAAAAATTGTCCGGCTCGCAAGAGCGGCCGCGGCTGGCTGTATTTCGCAGCCATCATCACATCTATGCGCAAGTGATCGACGATTCAGCCGGTCACACGCTCGTCGCCGCCTCAACACTCGACCCGGATCTCCGAGGCGAGTCAGCCAAGAGCGGCAAGATCAACAGTGCGACTGCGGTCGGCACGTCGATCGCTCAAAAGGCAAAAGATGCCGGAGTCGAACGCGTGGTGTTCGATCGCGGTGGCTACGCGTACCACGGCCGTGTGAAGGCGCTCGCGGAAGCGGCGCGCGAAGTGGGTCTGGAGTTTTAGATGACTCAACAGAACAGGCCGGGTGGATCACCCGGAGCACGTGGCGGTGGTGGTAACAGGGGACGTGGGGGACCCGGCGGTCCAGGAAACCAGGGCGGGCCCGGTGGTCCGGGCGGTCCAGGAAACCAGGGCGGACGTGGCGGCGGCGATCGCGGCAGAGGCCGTGGTCCCCGGCGCGAGCGGCCACAGGAGCGAGAAGATTCAGGCCTCGAAGAACGCGTAATCAAGATTCGACGTGTCTCCAAGGTCGTCAAAGGTGGTCGTCACCTGAGCTTCAACGCGCTCGTGGTTGTCGGCGATAGCGAAGGCAAAGTCGGGATGAGTCTCGGCAAGGCCAAGGCCGTTCCGGACGCCGTGCGTAAAGGCACCGCCGGAGCCAAGCGTGAAATGAAGTCCGTTGTCCTCAACGGCACTACCCTGCCGCACGAGATCCAGGCCAAGTTTGGTGGCGCCAAAGTGCTGCTGAGGCCGGCTGCTCCCGGTACCGGCATCATCGCCGGTGGTGGTGTGCGTGCGGTCATGGAAGTCGTCGGCATCAAAGACGTCCTATCAAAGACCTTTGGCTCCAACAACACACTTAATATCGTACGTGCCACGTTACTTGCGTTAAGCCTGTTGCGTGACCCGAAGGCCGAGGTCGCCCGTCGGATGGGTTATGACAACTCGACCCCGACCCCGCAGCCCGATCCGGTCGCAGAAGCGGTCGCGTCGGCGGCAACGGCGGAGTAAGCAATGGGTGACCTTCGAATTACTCAGATCAAGAGCAAGATCGGCTACCCGCAGGATCAGCGGGCTACATTGCAGTCTCTTGGTCTCCGCAAAATACGGCAGCAGGTCGTCCGGCCAGACAATCCCGCCGTCCGGGGGATGATCAAAAAGGTCCGGCATCTCATAACTGTTGAAGAAGCCGACTAAGAACTGGCTTTCGAGAAACCAACGATTGCAGGTAAATTAGGTAAATGGGATTACATGACCTCAAGCCCGCACCGGGTTCGGTACGTCCTCGACGACGTGTCGGGCGTGGCGATGGCAGCGGCCGCGGTACTTACTCCACCCGCGGCTCAAAAGGCCAGAAACAGCGCACGAGCATAAAGCCCTTCTTCGAAGGCGGACAGTTGCCGTTGGTGAAGCGTCTGCCGTACTTGCGGGGCTTCAACAACAAATGGCGGGTCGAGTACGTCCCGGTCAACGTGTCACGTCTCGATATATTTGAGGCGAACGCGGAGGTGGGCCCTGCTGAACTAGCATCCGCCGGCATCATCACAAAGCCGGGCGAGAAAGTTAAGATTCTGGGAGATGGTGAAATCTCCACGTCCCTTCAGGTAACGGCGCACGGATTCAGCAAGTCTGCACAGACAAAGATCGAAGCGGCTGGCGGCAGCATAGTCGTAATAGAGTAGCTATTGCTCATCCCCGGGAATTTGCCACGGTGAAGGTACGTCGTTGATCAGAGAAGCCCAGGCACAAAGAACAGAATCCACACGTCCTGCCTTACTACAGGCCGTGATAGATTCCATGCGGATTCCGGACCTCCGGTACCGCATTTTGTTTACGCTGGCGATCCTGATCGTTTTCCGGTTTACAGCGCACCTCCCGGTACCGGGAGTGGACCGCGACGCCCTCGCCGCTGCGTTTGAGGCCAGCCCCCTACTCGGGTTCCTGGACCTGTTCAGTGGAGGCGCTCTTCGAAACCTAAGCGTCGCCGCGCTTGGCGTGTACCCGTACATCACAGCCTCCATCATCATTCAGATCATGACACCGCTCATCCCGTCGCTTAAAGAGCTGTCGGCTGAGGGGCAATATGGCCGCCAGAAGATCAACCAGCTCACGCATTATCTGACAGTCCCCATCGCCATCCTTCAAGGTTACGGCCAGTTGAACCTGCTGCAGAGCGGCGGGCTCG
>CAUZKS010000150.1:0-5471 GCA_963580625.1 Dehalococcoidia bacterium
TAGTCGTCACCGGTGGCCCCTCGCTCAAGGGCAACTGGAAGGGTGAGGAACTTGGCTCCTGCACCGACTGCAGACGTTACTGGGGCGAGCTACGCGCCGGGACGATCACGCAGGAAGAGTACGACTCCCTTGAGTCCGCGATTTACCGCTCGCCCGGACACTGCATGGTGATGGGCACGGCGTCCACGATGGGCGGCATTACCGAAGCACTGGGCATGACCCCCCCGGGCGGCGCGTCCATCCCGGGTGCGGACATGCGACGGAGCGCGCTCGCCGAGACGGCTGGACGGATGGTCGTTGAGCTCGTCGAGAAGGGCACCCGGCCTTCCGACATCATGACCGAAGACGCTATCGAAAACGCAATGCGTTTCCTGATGGCAGCCGGTGGTTCTACGAACGCCATCGTCCACCTGACGGCCATCGCAGGGAGACTCGGGTACGAGCTCACACCGGACAAGTTCGATGAGATCTCACGCTCAACTCCAACGATCGTCAATTTGAAGCCGTCGGGCGAGTATCTGATGGAAGACCTGTTCTATGCAGGCGGCATCGAGGCGGTGTTGAATCGGTTGGCTCCCCTCCTCCACCTGGACACCATCACGGTTAACGGGCACACGCTGGGCGACAACATCGCCGACACCGTGGCCATTGACGACAAGATCATCAAGACACTTGAGACGCCGATGTATGAAGAGGGCGGGCTTGCGATGCTGAACGGCTCGCTCGCTCCGGACGGCGCGGTGATCAAGCAGAGCGCGGCTTCGCCCGATCTACTCCACCATGTGGGGCGCGCCGTGGTGTTCGAAAACTACGAGGACATGCACGCCCGCGTGGACGACCTGGACCTGGACGTGACCAAGGACGACGTTCTTGTGATGAAGTCGGCTGGACCGGTCGGAGGTCCGGGTATCCCGGAGTGGGGCATGCTGCCAATCCCAAAGAAATTGCTGGAACAGGGCGTCCGCGACATGGTGCGCATCAGCGACGCCCGGATGAGCGGCACGGCGTTCGGCACGGTCGTGCTGCACATCTCGCCGGAATCGGCGCTCGGGGGACCGCTGGGACTTGTGCAGAACGGCGACATGATCGAGCTGGATGTCGAGGGACGACGGATCGATCTACTGGTGGATGAGGCGGAGATGGAACGACGAAGAGCGGCATGGAAGGCCCCAGCGCCTCGCTACACGCGGGGATACGGCTTGATGTTCTCCGAGCACGTTATGCAGGCCCAGTACGGCTGCGACTTCGACTTCCTGGTCGGCAACGACCCGGTGGAGACACACGCCGAGATGCACTCTGCTGGGTGATGACCAATCCACTCCCGGCGTGCGCGGACGCCAGACAGATCGTTGCCGATGGCTACGATGCCATCGGCGACACCTATCTAGTGGAGGCGCGGAAGGACAATGGCGAGTTGCGGGAGCGGTATATTCGCTACCTGACCGATGGATTGCCGGGATGCTCTGATGTTCTCGATCTCGGTTGTGGAGCCGGGGATCCCGGCACGAAGATGTTGTCCGTTTATTTCGGCACCACAGGGATCGATATATCTCCAGTGCAGATCGCACTGGCGAGAAGCAACGTTCCAGACGCGAGATTCCTGATGGCGGATATTGTTGAGGTTGAATTTCCTAACGAGAGTTTTGACGCTGTAACCGCGTTCTACTCGATCATCCACATACCAAGGGAGTTACAACCCGATCTCTTGGAGAAGATCGCCAGATGGTTACGAGTTGGCGGTCGCTTCATCGGGACGTTCCATGCCGACGACAGCGTTGAGGACTATGACCCTGACTGGCTCGGAGCTCCGATGTACTGGAGCGGGTACGGGGCCGAAGATAACCAGTTGATGGTAGAGGCCGCCGGCCTCAGGCTCATCAGGGCTAAAAACGAGACTATGCAATTTGATGTCGACGGCGGACCCACAACGTTCCATTGGATCGTCGCAGAGAAGGTGCAACAAACATGAGTCCAGAAGACCAGAGCCAGGACCAGCGAATTTCGATAGCTATCCTCAATGACATGAGCCACGATGATTTTGTCGAGGCGGTGGGTCCGGTGTTTGAATACGCACCATGGGTAGCGTCAAATGCTTGGGATGGTCGACCGTTCGAGGATGTCGGCGTGTTGCACGATGGGATGGTGCAGGCGTTGAAGGACGCTGACAGGGGGAAGCAGATCGAATTCCTCCGCGGCCACTCCGATATGCAGGTCACGCCGGAAGCGATAGACGCCATGATGCCCGACTCGCGACAGGAGCACATAAGCGCCGGTTTCGACAAGTTGTCTTATGATCAACAGAAGCGAATCGAACATCTTTTAAGCGCATACAAGACGAGGTTCGGGTTCCCGTTCATCGCAGCGCTACGGGGCCGGAACGCGACAGAGATTCTGGCGCTGGCGGAGCAGCATCTGGGCAACGACAGCACGGATATGGAGCTGTATTTCGCCTTCAGCGAGGTAGCAACAATTACGCGTATAGGCCTCGACAAAATGGTGGTCTAAGGTCGCATACGCGACGAATTAGATCTACGCGTTGGCGCCGCTACGACCGGCTCGAGACGGTTGAGATTGCCGATTCCGGTTTGGGTTCTGAGAGAAGCCACTGGTGCAGATCCCTCGACTTCGCTCGGGATGACATAGGACGCTATCCAGTCATTTCGATTCTGGAAATGTGAACCCCGTTGGTTTCGTGATCCCGAGCGAAGCCGAGGGACCTTTCCCGGCGAAATTGTCGCCATTGAGAGTCATACCGCGCCGTCCAACCGTAAGGGGACAGTATTACCCACCGCCCACGCCTGTTTACGGCGTGGGCGCGTCCGCAGGGATCAGTCCTTCGGACTTCATCTCGGACCACATAGCGTCAGGTATTCCGACGCGGATCAGCTCGACGTTCTGGACCACCTGCTCCGGGGTCGCAGCGCCCGGTATGACCGAAGCGACGGCGGGGTGCGCGAGCGGGAATTGGAGCGCCGCCGCCCTCATGTCGACGCCGTGTGCGTCGCAAACACGCTTCAAAGCGCGTGCCTTGTCGATCCACTGAGGCGCGGCCTGCTCGTAATTGAAAGCCAATGGGCCGTCAAGGTCCTGTGCCGCGAGGATTCCAGAGTTGTATGGGCCGCCGGTCGCTATCTTGACGTTCTTCTCGACACAGAGCGGCAGAAATTCCGGGTAAGCGTCGTGGTCAAGAAGGGTATAGCGGCCCGCCAGCAGGATGATGTCGAGATCAAAGCGCTCGATAAATCGGCCCGGCATCTGCCACTGGTTCATTCCGCAACCAATCGCTTTCACGACGCCCTGCTCGCGAAGTTCGATCATCGTCGGGAAGGCCGTCGCGTTGGCCTCGTCTTCCATATCTTCCACATCCGGGTCGTGGAGGTAGAGGATGTCGACGTGGTCCAGGCCGCTGCGCTCAAGTCCTTCTTCAAGCGCACGCATGATGCCGTCGCGCGTAAGGTCAAATTTAGCGGTGAGGTGCGGAATGTCGTCCACCGCCCAGCCACCCGGATCGGACACGTCCGGCACAAGCACCCGCCCTACTTTGGACGACAGCACAAACGAGTCCCGAGGGTATCCTCCGAGAACCTTGCCGTACCGCTTTTCACTCCGGCCGTTGCCGTATAGCGGCGCAGTGTCGAAATACTTGATCCCGACCTCGTGCGCTTTTGCGATCGTCGCAAGGGATGTGTCGTAGGCTGGTGTATCGCTGGCGCCGTCCGCGGAGCCCCGGCCGGCGATGAACACGCCGCCCATTCCGAGGCGTGTCACCTCAGCACCATGGTCGCCAATCGGGATGCTCTCGAACGGGTTCACGAAGTCGCTCCTATGGGCACACTGGCCTGTGAGTTGGGATTCCGAGCGTGTTGCGAGACGGGAATCTAGATATTTCCGGCGATGGCGTCACCCACGCTGCCCGTGTTGGCGCTTCCGCCGAGGTCCGGCGTCAGAATCTCGCCAAGGGCCAGGACGCTCTTCACGCTCTCTTCGATGGCGTCTGCGGCCTCGTCCTCGCCTAGATGGCGAACCATCATCACCGAGGTCAGTATCTGCGCCATCGGATTTGCCAGCCCCTGCCCTGCTATGTCAGGAGCGCTCCCGTGGGTCGGCTCGAACATCGACGGGTTGGCGCGAGTCGGGTCGAAATTCGCGCTGGAAGCAAGTCCGACGCTCCCGGCAACCACGGCGCCAATATCGGTCAGAATATCTCCGAACAGGTTGCTGGCAACAACCACGTCAAACGCCTCCGGGCGACGGATGAAGTCCATGCACGCCGCGTCGATAAGCAGTGAGTTGGTCGTGATGTCCGGGTACTCCTCGGCCACCTCCGCAAAGGTGCGGTCCCAGAGCACCATTCCGTATCCAAGAGCGTTGGACTTGGTGATGGAAGTGACGTGGTTATTCTTGTTTCTCCTCCGTGCGAGGTCAAACGAATAACGGATGATCCGCTCACAGCCGCGCCGTGTGAACGCCGACGTCTGGATAGCCACTTCGTTGGGGTTGCCCTCGTACAAGAAGCCTCCCATGTTGGCGTACTCGCCCTCGGTGTTCTCCCGGATCACCACCATATCGATGTCGTACGGTTTCTTGCCCGCAAGCGGCGAGGTGACGCCGGGGTAGAGCACCGACGGCCGTTCACAGACGTACTGGTCAAAGGTCCGGCGTATGGGCAACAGGAGACCGTTCAGGGTGATGTGGTCCTGAATGTCCGGTCGGCCGACGGCGCCCAAGAATATGGCATCGTAGCCTCGCAGCTGATCGACCCCGTCGTCCGGCATCATCTGGCCATGATCGTCGTAGTAGGCGGAACTCCACGGCAGCTCATCAAAGGTCCAATCAATGCTGAATTTTGACCCGGCAGCCCTCAGGACTTTCAGCGCCTCGCCAACAACTTCGACGCCGATTCCATCACCCCTGATTACGGCGATCTTGTGCTTGCTCATGTTTCCGCCCGTCCTGTTAATCCCAAAGGGTTGATATTTTATTGTTGCTCGGGTCAGCCGTTCTGGCTTACCCGTCTGAGTGCGTTTCAATTGGAACTATTGCCGCCGCAATGTCGTGATCCGAAAGGCCGGTGTCCCGACCCTCGTACAGGATCTCGGCTGCTGCGGTCCCGGTCGGCAAAGACAGCTTCATCTCGTCAGCCATTGTCATGATGATGCCGATGTCCTTGATCAAATTGCGCATCGGCGCGCCTGAGTTTTCAAAGTCTCGGGCCGCCGTTATTGGACCTGATCGCCCAACCATTGTGCTGCCACCGAAGCTCTTCTGGAGCAGATCGGTCGCCTTCAAGATATCGACACCAGTGCTGTTCGCAAGGTTGAACGCCTCCGCGGCGGCGACCGTGTGGATGCAGGTCAGGAGCTGGTTGATCAATTTCATCGCCGTCCCGGCTCCGGTGTCCCCAAACCGCACGACGTTGGTCCCCATCTTCTCAAACTCCGGGAGCGCACCGTTAAACGCAGCCTCGTCCC
>CAUZKS010000151.1:0-5426 GCA_963580625.1 Dehalococcoidia bacterium
GCGGCGCTGCCAGAAAAGTCGAGTCCACCGACCAGGTCCCTGATCCGCTCCCCGTTTGACCGAAGTGGGAGAGTCTCTTCAGCCGGAACGATAGTGACGACATTTGCGGGTTCAACAGACCGCTGCGTTTCGGGGTCGAACACCCGGATGCTGTCCACCTCGTCGCCGAAAAATTCGATGCGGTAAGGCACATCGGACGATACCGGGAATACGTCAAGAATCCCGCCGCGACGGCTGATCGTCCCGGGAACTTCAACAGTGGATTCAACCTCGTATCCGATCTCGACCCATGTCTGTACGAGCTTGTTCGGTGCGGACACATCTCCGACTTTTATCTGATAGCAGCCGGCCCGAAATGCTTCCGGCTCCAACGTCTTCTCGGACAGGGCGAGAGCGGACACGACGATCAGGGGCGGACGTGGCGCCAGGCGGTCTTCAAGCGCCGCCATTGCCCGGATCCGCTGGTGTGTGGCGCCACGGTCAGGCGTCAAACGCTCGTAGGGGAGCGTCTCGTTCTCTGTGAACTGGTAAATCGGCGCGTCTTCACCGAGCCATGTGAATAGCTGGTCGGTCAATCGGCGTGCAGATTCGGGCTGCGATGTCACGACCACGACGGGCGCGCCAAAAGAACGCCACAGCGCTCCCACCGCATAGGGTGTCGGCGCGTCGGGCGCAATTAACGTCTCACGGGAAGAGGGTTCCCGAAGACGGTCTATCAGCTCCTGAAAACGCTCGCTCTCTGAGAGCAGAGGCAGGAGGGCTGAAAGGGTCATCCAGTCCGTTCTACCAGCTTCGCTAGCATGCCAAAAGGGCCAGCATCGTGCGCTGGCCGGGCTTCCTCTTCGATCATAACAAGCCGCTCCGTCGTTCGCCATCGTGTTATTGCCGTTTGATCAGGTAATCCCACGCACCGAAGGCCAATTCAGGGGCATAAGGGCCGGTATAATTCAACGCGACGCAATGCCAACCCGTCATAACCACGGGTGAAGCGCGCCAGATTTACCTACCCACAAACTCGCCAGACGGTCTATTTATGAGTGCCCAGGGAAACAAGTCCGCGCGCGTTCAGGATCGGCCCAACCGTCTTGTGGTCAAGCTGGGAACAAACCTTCTTACCGGCGGTCGTGAGACGCTCGATATCGAGATCATGGCCGATCTCGTTGGGCAGATGGCGGGGCTCATCAAGGACAGGTACGAAGTACTCGTGGTCACGTCCGGCGCGGTCGCAGGCGGCCGCAGGGTTGTGGCAAGACGTCCCGGCACCGAGCAACCTCGATCCGGCGGCGTACCCGGACGGCAGGTGCTTGCGGCGCTCGGGATGCCCGAGCTCATGCGCACCTACGACGAGCTTTTCGCAAAACACGGCATCGCAGTAGCACAAGCTTTGATATCACGACCTGACATCGCCAACCGTCAGCGCTACCTGAACGTACGAAACACGCTGGAATCGGTCCTCAGCATCGGGGCCATTCCGATCATCAACGAGAACGATGTGGTGACAGTAGAAGAACTGGAGGGGGACGTATTTGGCGATAACGACCGCCTGTCTGCCTCGATAGCGAACGCCGTGAACGCGGACGGCCTTCTCCTGCTGGGGCACGAGGATGGTCTGTTCACTGCCGACCCTAACGTTGACGCCTCGGCGACGCGTATCGAATCGGTCACGCATATCGACGACAGGATCGAGGCGATGGCCGGCGACGCTCGTGACGGGCGAGGGCAGGGCGGTATGCGTAGCAAGGTCGAGGCCGCGCGAATGGCGACCAGGTTCGGCGCCTACACCGTGATCGCCGCAGGGAGAACACCTGATGTCATACGACGGATCGCCGAAGGGGAGCAGATCGGCACACGATTCGAACCGACAACCAATCGTGTTGAAGGCTGGAAACGTTTCTTACTTACCGGCAAGGCAAGCAGTCGAGGCAGCGTGGCTGTCGACGCCGGAGCGGCAAAGGCGGTGCGCTACGGCGGCAACAGTCTTCTTCCCGCTGGTGTTGTGCGGGTCGACGGCTCGTTTGAACGCGGTGAAAACATCTCGATCGTCGACCCGGTCGGAGAGGTGATCGCGTGGGGCATCGCTAACTATCGGTCAGTAGAGATAGGTCGGATCATGGGGGTCCGATCGGACAAGATCGAGCCGATACTTGGTTACGGTTACGGCCCCGATATCGTCCACCGCAACAACATGGCTCTGGCCGACAACGGATCTGAAATATCGGCGCAAACAGATTCAACTCCGACTGAAAGGGCAGCGGGAAGATGAGCACTCGCACTGACTCAGGGTTCACGCAGCGAGCCATTGCGGCGCGCGCCGCCGGTAAAACTCTCGCATCCGCTTCGACGGATCAGAAGACCGAATTTCTGATGGCTCTGGCCTCGGATTTGGAAGCACGTGCAGAAGAGATCGTATTGGCCAACGAGATGGACGTTGCAGCCGCCGATGCCAACGGGCTTGGCGACCACATCATCGATCGACTGAAGCTGGATGCCGATCGGATCAAAAAGATCGCAACCGACGTTCGACACGTCGCATCGCTGGACGATCCGGTGCGCGAACAGATCGAATCATTCACACGCCCCAACGGTCTGAAGATCGAACGCGTGCGTGTGCCTCTCGGTGTAATAGGCGTCATCTACGAAAGCCGGCCCAACGTAACGGTCGATATCGCAGCTCTTTGCTTGAAGGCGGGGAACACGATCGTTCTGCGTGGCGGGCGTGAGGCCATCAACTCAAATAAAGTACTGGCAGGGATCGCCCGGAACGCACTTGAATCGTCCGGACTGCCCGCCGATGCGATCCAATTTATAGACACCACGGACCGTGCCATCGTCGACGAGATGCTGAAGGCCCGCGGCCTGATTGATCTTCTTATCCCCCGTGGCGGCGAGGCGCTCATCAACCGCGTCCGTGAAGACGCCCGTGTGCCCGCCATCACCGGCGGTATTGGCGTGTGCCACACGTATGTGGATGTCGACGCCGATCTTGAAAAGGCCATCTCCATTGTGGTGAACGCCAAGACACAGCGTCCCAGTGTGTGCAACGCGCTCGACACCCTGTTGATACATAAGCAGGTCGCGCCCAACTATTTGCCGACCATCGCCCAGCAACTTGCAGACCGCGGCGTTGAGCTTCGCTGTGACGGACGCTCGCTTGCGATTCTAGAACCTACCCTTGGCGGCGACCATTTGAAGGCAGCGGAGGATGGGGACTATGGACAGGAGTTCCTCGCGTTAGTCGCCGCTGTAAAGGTGGTCGACTCCATGGACGACGCGTTCGGTCACATCGATGAGTTCGGCTCCGGCCACTCCGAGGCCATCGTCACCGAGGATGAGGAGACGAGCGAACGGTTCCTGTCCACTGTGGATGCCGCAGCCGTATTTTCAAACGCCTCGACCTACTTCCATGACGGCGGGGAGTTCGGCCTCGGCGCGGAAGTCGCAGTCAGCACAGATCGGCTGCACGCACGGGGCCCGCTGGGTCTACGTGAGATCACTACATATAAGTGGGTCGTCCGTGGCGACGGCCAGGTGCGCAACTAACAATGCCCGGTTTTTACTTCCAGCGCGAGACGCGCACCCCCAACTCTGAGTGCTACACAGTGATCGAAGAAGCGACGCCAGTTGGACGGTTGGACATCCACTACGCCTCCCCGGTTGTGCACGCCACCCTCGTCGTGTCTGAGAGCCTCACGCAAGAGGGAATTCAGGACATAATCGAGATGATCGACGAGGACCTGATCGACGCCGTCGGCATCCACCGCGAAGAGCTAATCGTCCATGTGCACCAGGGCCGCGACCTGGGTGTATTTGCCCATAACGAGTGGCCTCGTGGTGACGCACACCCTGAAGAAGGGGCTTAGAAAGTAGTGGGCTAGCATCTCAGGGATAGTGCTAGCCACTCCGAGATCTGATCCCAGCAAACACCGTGAAGGAGCGAGACGTGCCCAGTAAGCCAACGGTGTTGCTGACCGGAGCGGCCGGGTATGTGGCCTCCCAACTGCTGGTCGAGTTTCGTGATCGCTACGATCTCCGTCTCGTAGATGTGTCCGACCGTGACCGGAACGGTGATCTCGTTGAAGGGGTGATTGTCGCCGACCTGGCAGACCCTGACCGCTCTCTTTATTCAGAACTGTTCGATAGCGTCGATGCCGTCATCCACCTTGGTTATCAAAGCCCGGCCCGGATCACCGGAGGCGATGTTCCTCCCATCGAGCGTTTCGGTATCGAGTTCTCGAACGTTCAGATGGCGAACAACATCTACCGATCTGCCTACGACGCCGGGGTGAAGCGTGTGGTGATGGCGAGTTCCAACCACGCCGCTGACTGGTACGAACATGCCCTGGTTCACGACAGGCATATAGAGCTGGTGTCGCCGGCCATGGTCCCGGTGTCAGATAACTTCTACGGCTGGGCGAAGGCGTCTTACGAACTTCTCGGCTATCCGTACGCCAGCGGCGTGTTTGGACGAAAACTGGCCGTCGTTCAGATCCGGATCGGCGCACCTCGGGATGTATCGGGTTCACGATATGAGGGTCAATCGACCGGCAGAGAATCCGGCGGCCCCGGCCTTCAGGAGTTCAAGCGAGACCTCGGCGCATACTTGAGTGAGCGGGATCTGAGGCAGCTCGTACGGAAGAGCATCGACACGCCAGACATCGAAACCGAGCACGGCATCCCGTGGCTTGTGGTGTACGGGATTAGCGGCAACACCCGCGCCTTCTGGTCGCTCGAAAGCGCGCGACGGGTGCTGGGCTACGAACCGGAAGACGATTCCGAGGTCAAGTACGCCGACGACATCCACCGCCTACTGACCAGTCGAGACGCGTCAATCGGTGGTGGTCGCGTCGGCGGTTAGTAACTCTGGAACAGCCGGCCCCAGCCCGTCTTCATCGCCTCTGCAACGCGCTTGCGGCCAATGAACCGCAGCCAGAACGAGTTGTGATACACGTTTGAGGCAAAGAAGGCCCACGGAGCTACAAAACTCCTGAGCAGGATGCGCTCAAGCGGCTTCAAAGGTCCGTGATATATCAGCTTCTGTCCCCGACTGGCGAACGTGCTCTGCCCACTGGCAAAGTGCCAGTTAACGTTGGAAATATCCTCTCCGACGATCTCGATCTCTGACGGATCTCCTACTCCGAGACCGGCCTCATGGGCAAGACGGATCTTTGGCAGGGACATGGGGTCAAGCCCCATCATCTTCGCCGCTACCGAGTCGATCGCAACCTGGTCTGCGCTTGCAAGGATCAGGTTCTTCTCGTGCCAGCGCATAGCCCTTGGGCCCGGCCCATCGCCAGCAAAGGTGCCGTCCATGACGGCAAATATTCCGGGGTGGATCTCCTTCTGGATCGTCAGAAGATCGACCAGTGTTTCGTGGATGACGGCGTGCGTCCAGTGACGATTGCGGTGCAACAATCCGCCGAACGCGT
>CAUZKS010000152.1:0-5395 GCA_963580625.1 Dehalococcoidia bacterium
CAGGCGCAGATGGACGAGGATGGCTACTTCTGGTTTCAGGGCCGATCCGACGATGTGATCAACACCGCCGGACACCTGGTTGGACCATTTGAGGTGGAGAGCGCTCTTATTGAGCATCCGGACGTCGTCGAGGCCGGGGTGATCGGCGTGCCGGACGAGATCGCGATGGAGGTCGTGAAGGCATTCGTGGCGACCCGGCCAGGGGTTGAACAGACAGATGCTCTACGACGTGACATCATGCGCTTCGTCCGAACCAAACTGTCTGCAGCCGTTGCGCCACGCCAGATGGAGTTCATCGACTCGTTGCCAAAAACGCGCTCCGGCAAGATCATGCGTCGGCTATTGAAGGCGCGAGAACTGGGCCTTCCAGAAGGCGACATCTCAACACTGGAAGACGATTAGGGCGTTAGCGCTTTTTTTTGCGTAAACATGTCACTCCCACGCGGGTAAGAATTCAGGAAACGTCGTGATTACTGTCAGGCCAGTGTGATCCCGGTCCCGACGCACTGGATTCCCGACTGCTCGGGAATGGCGCTAGGATTCGCAGAGACTTGGGGAACCGTAGTCAGGTCGAGGCGCGGCTGAGACGTGGTGATAAGGGAGAGCGGCGCTGGCCTCGTGAGGGCGTGTAATCACCGAGCAAATCGTAGGGGCCGCCCTGGACAGGCCGCTGCCTGCCCTACGCTTTGATGTCATAGAGGCCGTTTATTTCGCCCACAACCCGCGCCACACGACGGCCGCCAACGCCGTGCCGCCCAGACCAACGATCGAATTGATCGCAAGTGCCGTACGGATGCCCAGCCACTCTGCGATCACGCCGCTGATGAGCAGCCCCATCGGCAACCCGTAAACCGCAAGCGAGCGGACCCCCATCACCCGTCCGCGGTACTCCGCTGGCGAGGCGTGCAGCAACGTCGTAGACATCGAGATCATCGCCAGACTTTGCGTCGTTCCATACACGACAAGAGTTACGAGCGCGGCAAGCCACAAGCCCATCAAGGCGAACGCCAACATACTCAGGTGCCAGAGCACAATTCCGATCATCATCCGTCGCATCGGGGCTGCAGTTTGCGCATGCGCCGCCAGCCAGACCGATCCGATCAGCGCCCCGATGCCCGGTGCCATCTGCATCACCGCAAGCCCGTTCGGGCCCTTGTCGTAGATCTCCCGTGCCACCACCGGCATGAGGCCGTTAACCGCCGGGAACAACGTTAAATTCACGAGAAACGCGAGTACGAGCGGCCCGAGGATGGCCTGGTCATGTCGTATGTAACTGAAGCCGTTCTTCAGATTGGGCAGCCAGCCTGAATCGTCCATCTTCACGGTCTGTGATTTAAGGGCGATACCAACTGATATCAGGCTGCTACCGGCGTACAACAGTACGACGGCGACGTACGCCTCTCCGATTCCAAGCGCGCTCAGCAGGGCGCCCCCGAGCAGAGCGCCGATGATGCGTGAGATGTCCATCACGCCACGACTGAGCGCAAGGGCGTTGGATAGGGACCGCGCCGGCATCATGTCGGCGAGGAGGGCCTGTCTCACGACGTTGTCGAGATTTCGGACGATCCCGGTCAGAAAGGCGAGCACAAAAGCGTGCCACGGCTGAAGTGCGCCGGACAACGCCAGCACCGCGAACCCGAGAGCGATCACGGCCAGCACCGCTCGGTCCGTTATCAGCAGTATTCGGCGATTGAACTTGTCGGTGAGCGCACCGTATATTGGACCGAAGAGTGTGCCGCCGAACCGCAGCGTGCCGATCAACCCGACAAGCGCCGGCGAGTCCGTGGCGGTCAGGATGTACCAGCCGAGGACCAACGTCTCCATCTCGAAGGCCCAGATCGTCAACCCGTCGGACGGCCACTGGAACCGGAAGCTACGGACCTGAAATGCGTCGAGAATGCCTCCACGCCGTTGCGGCGTGAGAGAGGCCACTGACGCGATCTGAGATGTGGCCTCATTCGAGGCGCGCGAATCCATGGCCGGTTCCGCGTGCTGTTGCTTAGATTCGTCCAGGGATTCGCTCATTTACACGAAAAGCGTACGCCCGAACCGAAGAGTTCGTGAAGAACCAGGACCATGTCATTTCGGACAGTAAAATGACGAGTGCGATCGCAGCGCGACTGGAGCTCTAAATAGGGCATCCCTGCCGTTCCAAATAAAGTCCAGAGTTATCTGGCTTGTCGTTATCTGGGGATGATGTCCAATTCCAGGTAGCTCTCGTGATTAGAGTCGTGGAACACGGTGTTCGTCGCAACCGTTATCTGGTCGCTATCCGCCCACAGGCCGGTATTAAGATTACGGGCGAAGCGCGGGAAGTTGGACGACGATATCTCCAGCCGGATGCGGTGCCCTTTTTTAAACAGGTTACTCGTCGCCACCAGGTCGATATCGAACCGCTTTGGAAGGTTGGGTTCTATGTGATGCGGGCGCTTGCGAGAGTCCTGGTAACGGGCACGTACAATTCCGTCTGTGAGGTTGACTGCGCAACCGCACGGACGAACATCCAGCAGCATTCCGGTAAAGTCCGTGTCTGCGGCAGATGTGGACGCCCAGAGCGATACGGTCACCGGCCCCGTGACCTCCACGTCCGACTCCAGCTCAGGCGTTGAGTAGACAAGGATGTCCGCTCGTTCCTCTTTCGCTGCGTGGTTTTTCGGCCCGTCCGGGAGTGGGTCTCCGCCACAGCACAAGGGACCGCCAAGAGTCATCACCGGCGCCTGGGGATCGTACAGATACACGTCCGGGCGTTCGTCTTCAGGGGCTTCAGCCGACAAAACACCGTGCTCGCTTGGGGAGTGGGCGCGGCCGTTGCTGTGCAGGAAGTATCGGGTCCTTTGTGCGCGTGCCAACGGCCACTCATCCTCGTCCCGCCACACGTTCTCGCCCATCACAAAGATCTTGACCGGCGGCTCGTCTGCTATGCCGTTGGCTTCGCCCTTCAGCCAGTGGTCGTACCAGCGCAACGTCAATTGGTCCAGGTTTACACCGGCCGCCGTGGCCTGGTGTTTGAAGTCTTCGTCTCCGACCACGTTCTGGCCGATTGTCGAGTGGCTCCACGGGCCGATAATTAACTTCTGGCCATTGGCCGCTTCTCTGGAAGCGCCGTTCTCGCGCATGTTGACGTAGTTGCGTAGTGTTCCCATCAGGAAGATGTCGTACCAGCCGCCGAGGTTGTACGCCGGGGTCTGGATGTCGTCGTGTTTGTCCTCGATACGTATCCGGGACCAGAAACCGTCGTCCGTCGGGTGGTTCAGCCAGTCGAAAAAGTAGGGCGAGGTCTGGGCGCTCATGTACTCCTGCTGATCCAGGGGAAGCGTCCAGAAGGCGCTTTCTACATCGTCAACAGTCCGTGCCAGCTCGGCGATTCGGTCGTCCGAGAGGCCCAGGTCCGCGCCGAGGTGATCGGCGCTATCCGCCGCGAGCCTGATGCCCCACGACACGTTAAATCCAAGCTGGAACACGCCGCCCTGATAGGTCCAGCCCTCGTGGTAGTCGGAAGCGGTGACACGCGGGAAGATTGCAGTCAGGTGTGGAGGCTTTTCGGAGGCGGCGAGCCACTGGGTCGCGCCCACGTACGACCCGCCGACCATCCCGACCTTGCCGTTGCACCAGGACTGATCAGCGATCCACTCGACCGTGTCGTATCCGTCGTGTGCTTCGTTGACGAACGTGTCGAAGGTGCCTTCTGACCGGAACCGCCCGCGGACGTCCTGCAGGACGACCGCATACCCCCGCTCAACCGCCATGAGCACGTTCACTGCGGGCGCGGCTCTCTTGTTGTAGGGGGTTCGCTGAAGTATGACCGGACACTCGCCATCAACATTCGGGCGATAGATATCGGCGTAAAGCGTCACGCCGTCGCGCGCCTCTATGGCGGCGTCTAGCTCGATGATGGCCGCTGAGGTGACCATGCAAGTCGCTCCCTCGGTACCGTTAAGTAGAGTGGTTCCGGTCGCCAGATTGTTCGTGCCAAAAAGTTAGCGTAGTACGACTCTACCGGCAACCGCGATATCTGTCCGATAACCGTGTAGCCAGTCTCTTAGCTGCCTGAAATGTTTAGCGAATCGCCCGAATTCGTTTCCGGAAACTCGACCGGACCGTCTTCCGGGAGGTGGTCCATAAACCACCGGATCGTCGTCTCAAGCGCATCTGGAGCTTCGACCGCCGGATCGTCGGCGCAGTCTTCAAGTTCGTACAGCCTTGAATTTGGGAGCCGGTTCATCAACGACACCGCGGCCTCGTGGGTGAACCGCTCTGCCTGCCGCCCGCGGATGATCAGCGTTGAAACGCCGGGAGTATCCGTATCTGGATGTGGCAGGCTGGCGTCTATAACGGCTAGGGCCCTCACCGTCCGAAGGCGTGTCGAAACAAACGCGGCCCGGCATGACTGACCGTACCCTACGACCAGGGCGGGCGCGCGAGCTTTATCGAGCGCCGCCGTTGTCCAGTCGCCGCCACGTTTGTCGCCGGGGAGTGGAACCAGCTCGACAAAGAAGTCTGAAGAGAGTTTTTCAGCGAGCCTGCGCAATGGTCCGGGCTCAACGTTTGCGGGGTTCAGCAACACCACAGGCCGGTCGGTCGATTCGCCCCACGCCTCGTAGGAGAGAGTAGAGCCGTCTTCCAGTTCCAGCATCGCTTCGATTACGTTCACCCCTGAATTCATCTGAGCATCCGTCAATACGGCGTTGATGTCCTGAAACAAATGATCAGGCCAGCGTTTGATATTTCGCTCGGACTGACATCCTAACGATACCGTGGCACGAAAAATTTGGTCAATGCTGCCGCACCGGGAGAAACGCCACCGGCGCGGTCAACCCTACGGCGGTACAATGCGCCAGCCCAACTAGCACGGGGATTACCGAAATGGCGCAACGAGAATCGACGATCTCGTACCGGCCCACGGCAACACGATTCCCGGTATATGACTGACTAGAACGCACTACACGTCTGAGGACGGAGGGTCTTCCAGCGATGAACGGCTTCGACTTTGTAGCCCAATGCATGAAAAAAGAAGGCGTCGAATGGATGGCGTGCTTCCCGGCCAACCCGCTTATCGAAGCGGTTGCCAAGGCAGGCATCCGGCCGATCGTTTTCCGACAGGAACGCGGCGGAATTCAGGCGGCTGATGCCTACAGCCGCCAGCTCGCCTCAAAAGGCAAGATCGGCGTATTCGCATCTCAAGGTGGTCCCGGCGTCGAGAACTCGTTCGCCGGAATAGCGCAAGCATTCGGTGATGCCGTCCCGCTCGTCTACATGCCAGGCGGTCATGGCACCTTTAGTGAGGACGTGTTCCCTGGTTTCTCCGCCCCGGAGAACTACGAGCACATCACGAAACTGGCGTTGGACGTGAACCGTATCGAGCGAACCTCTCAGCAGGTCCGACGTGTATTCCACG
>CAUZKS010000153.1:0-5374 GCA_963580625.1 Dehalococcoidia bacterium
CGGGGCGACGTCCAGGAATTCTGGATAGTAGTCAGCCACGAGATCGTCCGCCGAGCCGATCACCCCTTCGGCAATAGCTATGCCAAGCACCGTCGAATAGGTGGATTTGGAAGCGGACGCCTGCCCTTGCAGATCCTCCGGCCCCATACCACCGCCGTGCCACTCCGCCGCAATCCGGCCGTGCCTGACCACAAGCAGCCGGTACGGCGATTCATCAGCGTGCTCACCCTGCCATTCGCCGACCGCGGCAAGTCGTGCCGAGTCAAACCCGAGTGTCTCGGGGTCGCCGGACTCCCACTGCACCCCCGGAAACACACCTTTCGATTCCAAACCGGGCATCACCCGGTCAACGCGTCGCGCAGAAGCTGGGAGAACATCTGTAACCGCGGGTCGTTCACCTCGTCGGGCTGCATACCTGACGTGACGATCGCGACGCCCACCTTCAGGTCCGGGTCGCCCCAGCTGATGCAGGTACCGACTCCACCGTGTCCAAATACACGAGGACCCGGAGCATTCCCCATCCGGCCAGGCCCCTCTTTCGCAAGCTGTAGGCCAAGGCCAAATTTGTACTCGTTACCTGAAACAGGGCCGATGCCCTCGGCGTGAAGCGCCGTCACATCGGCGATCGTCTCAGCGCTCAACCACTGTTCGCCGTCAACAGAGCCGTCATTCACGAGAACGTTGTAGAACCGTGCCAGGTCGCGGGCGGTCGCCGTGCCGTTTCCTCCCGGCGCTGGGTGGGCCTTGAATAGTTCAGAGTTGCCCTGATCAGCCAGAGACGGGTCGGTAAAATCTGGCATCGACTTCAGCCTCGCCAGTCGAGGCATCTTTTCGGCGCTTAGCGCGTATGTTGTGTCAACTAACCCGAGAGGCCCGGCGACTTCCGCCTGGAAGAAGTCCTCGAATCCCGTCCCTGAGATTCGTTGCACCAATTCTGCAACGAGAAACCCGAAAGTCATGCTGTGATATTCGATCGCAGAACCGGGCTCAAACTCCGCCTCTGCGGCCTCCATTGCGGCGACGACGGTCGCCCAGTCAGCCTTTCCGGCGGCAGCCATCTCAGGGATCTCTGCGGGTGTGGTCGGCACTCCTGCCTGGTGGGTCAGCACGTGGCGGACGGTCGTGGACTCCTTGCCATTGATCCCGTAGCCTGGCCATATGTCTCCGACAAGATCGTCCCAGTCCACCTTGCCCCGCTCTTTGAGCACCCAGAGGCATGCTGCGGCCATCGGCTTGCCACAGGACCAGACGCTGAACAGTGTGTTCGCAGAAACCTTGGACCCATCCCCGGATCCGATCTCGCCGCCGTACATGTCGACGACGAGTTCGCCGTCTTTGTAGGCAGCGATGGCACATGCAGGGTGAACCCCAAGCGCAAGGTGGTGCCAGAGGCGGGAATCGATCACGTCTACGGCGCGTCTGCTCAAGGTGGCCACAGTCGTTTCCTTTCGATCTCCGGAGTCGATCCCAAAAACGAATCAGGGAGAAGCTATCGAAGTAAAGCGTATCGGGAGGAGCCGATTATATGATCGTTGGCCGCGGTGTATGCGGCCGGGACTTATTCACCTGAATCATCTGTGCCGATACTCTGAGTCGCGGGGCCAGATGTAGTTCTCAGGCAATTCCGGGGTGGAGTCCTGCCCGTGCGCGTCCTGCGCTGCGCCAGACCGGCTCCTAGAGTCACGAGAATAGCGCCAGCCCATAACAAGTTGGTGAGCGGCTCGTCCAGGATCAACCAGGCCAGGATGATCCCGAAGACTGGCTGGCTCAGGTTCAGCACACCGACCTGGGATGGCAGGTATCGCTGGATGAGCCACAGGTTGGCGATGAATCCAAACCCGGCGATTACGGCGCCCTGGTAGAAAATCGAAAGGGCGAGTTCCTTGTTCATCAGCCACGGTTCGCCCTCAAAAATCAGGCCTGCGGGGATAAATACCGCTGCCCCGAACGCGGCCTGTGCAAGCAACAGTTTGTTCGGGTCAATTTTTCCAGATTGCCGGGCGTTGTATATGAGGCGTGCGCCCAACAGGAAGCCCCCGATGATCGAGAGAATGTCGCCCAGTAACACCTCGCCCGATGCGTCTCCGCCAAGACCGTCTAGCGAGATCACCACAACACCTGCGTAGGCCACCAGGATCCCGATAAGGCGAGATGGAACGAGCCGATCTCCGGCTATGAAGAAGTGCGCCAGGATCGCCATCCAGATAGGGAACGTCACGGATAGAACTGCACCGTGCCCGGCCGTCGTGTACTTCAACCCCAGGTTCATGAATGCGAGTTGAACGCAAAAGAGCAGGCCCAGGATTGTCAGAACCCGCAACTCACTCCGGCGCACGCGAAGGTCTGCGCGTGAGTAAATCGCCCATATCACGATAACTACTGCGCCGGTGAGGAATCGGTACCACCCCAGCCGGAGAGGCGGCGCGTACTCCAGTCCGGACTTGATGGCGATTGAGTTGCCAGACCACAACGCCGAGACGAATACGGCGAAAGCACCTGCGCGCGGGGTGATGCTGCGGTGCAGGGGTGATGGCATTTCCGGGAAGGTACACCGGCATCTGGGCGCGGTCAACGCGCTTCCGGACGGCAATCGCTAAAGATCAGTCGGCCGCCACGCGCTCCGAATCGCCGTCCGTGGACGCCGTGTTGTTCGAGCGATTCCGGCGTTGAGCCAGGCCGGCCCCGAGCATCACGAGAACCGCCCCGGCCCACAGGTTGGAGGTCGGCGTTTCGCCAAGGATGGCCCATGCAAGCAGGATCCCGCTGATCGGTGATATCAGCCCGAGGGCGGCCAGACGAGACGGGAAGTAGCGTGAGATCAACCACAGGCTGGCGATGAAACCGAACCCGGCGATCACTATTCCCTGATAGACGAGAGAGGTCCACAACTCCCACGCCCATGACCACGCCTCAGATTCGAAGGCGGCGCTCATTGCTATGAAGAAGACCGTTCCCATGAGGAACTGCGTCAGTAATAGTTTGCTGGGGTCGATCCCCTCGACGAGCCGGGCGGCAAAGATCTGCCGGGCTGCGAGAAGAAATGCCGAGATCAACGACAGTCCATCACCTAGCAGTATGTCTCTGTCCACGCCGGAACGTAAGCCGTCCAGGGAGATAACGATGATGCCGGCGTATGCGACAAGGATTCCAAGAAAACGTCCTTTTTCGAGGCGATCTCCGGCGATGAAAAAATGGGCCAGTAAGACCGTCCAGATGGACGTGGTCACGTTCAATGAGAGGGCGTGGCCCGCGGTGGTGTACTTGATGCCGAGGTTCATGAACACGAGCTGCAACGTGAACAACAACCCGAGCAATAACAGCGGTCTGTACTCTTTTCGGTGAATCCGGAGGTCCGCCTTTGTGTAGATCGCCCATACAAGCGTCACGAGCGCGCCCGCGACGAAACGCATCCACCCGATACGGAGCGGGCCGGCGTAATCAAGCCCCGCTTTAATGGCGATGGAGTTGCCGCTCCAGAACATGCCGAGGATCACGGCAAACGCACCGGCGCGCGGAGTCAGAGGCCTACGTTTGATGTCCGCCAATTTCGCCTACGTGTCTCCGTCGGAGGACGGACGATTCAGCGGTGGCGAAGAACGAACCCGTTTCGCCGGTGAACTGCGCCTCTGTGCGAGGAGCGCGCCCGCCATGACAAGGATGCCACCCACCCACAAAAGCTCGCTCGGCTCTTCGTCCAGGATCAGCCATGCAAGGAGTATTCCGGTGACGGGCTGGGTAAGGGAGATCGCACTGATACGGGACGGGAAGAAGTATTTGCTCATCAGCAGCATGGCGAGGAAGCCGAAACCGGCGATCACCATGCCCTGGTAGAAGAGCGAAACGGCTAGTTGCCACGTCCACAACCACGGATCAGGTTCAAATATGAAGCTGATGATGACGAAAGCGACGGTGCCAACCGCCGCCTGGAACAACAGCATCTTCGCCGGGTCGATGCGCGACACGAGCCTGGCGTTGTAAACAATCCTTGCGCCCAGCAGGAAGCCAGAAATGGCGGAGAGTATGTCTCCCACGATCAGGTTCTCGGCGCCGGGCTCTCGTAGAGAGTCCGCCGAGATCACGATGATCCCGGAGTAAGCGATCATGATCCCGATAAGCCTGGCCGGCGCCAGCCTGTCCCCCGGGATGAAGAAATGGGATAGGACTGAGATCCAGATCGATGAAGTAACGATCAACACGGTTGCGTGACCGGCCGTCGTGTATTTGATGCCCAGGTTCATGAATATGATCTGGACGCCGAAGAACACGGACAAAGAGATCAAAGGCCACCACTCGCCCCGATGGATTCTGAGATCAGCCTTTGTATAGATGGCCCAGCCCAAAATTACGACGGACCCGGCCAGCATCCGCATCCAGCCCAGCCTGAGGGCGGGCGCGTAATCCAGTCCGGCCTTGATAGCGATCGAGTTTCCGCTCCACAGTGTGGTGACGAACAACACGAACAGCCCGGACTTGAGACTTAACGGACGACGACGCAGATCGGTCGTCGGCGGAGAGGAGGAACTCGTCTGCCCCGTTGGCGATGCTTCATCGCTCCGGTCGGCGACGTTAGAGGACACTAATTGAGCCTACTTCCGCGCAGACAGGTGGTCAATGAAATCAATAGCGTCCCGGGATCAGGTGATTCCCGCCGTCATCCAGATGTCGTAGCAACACCAACTCCTCCTCCGTCGGCGGGTCCATATAGGTCAGATCCTGTGACACCTTCAGTTTCCACGGGATGATGGTCTGAACCTCTTCCAGCGATACGCCGGGGAAGAGCTGTTCAAGAACCATCTCGCATGAACCGGTCGTGCCGCCGTCCTCCGTGTCGAACTTGAACACGCACATTGTCGTTGCGCACTTATTTGGTCCCTGTGGCGCGAGACCTGCTTCGGCCCGCCCGCCTGGCCCGTCGATATAGCCTGCCGTCGTCCGGAAATCCGCGCGCTCTTTGAAACGCCGTGTCTCCAGTGGCATCGTGGAAATAACGCGTTCCACCGAAGCGCCGATGTCGGCGTTACCGCCCGTGCCTGGGAGTCTGCGTATCGGGTCTTCAAACGTGCCCGCCAACATCGTATTCAGGTTGCCAAATCTGTCGATCTGCGCTGCCTGTAGCACGGCTGACTGCGCCCAGCCCCCGTTCACGAACGCGCCCAACGCATCGACCATGTCTCCGGACATTGCGGACCCCTGAGTCAGGCTGTGATCTGCGATGCCGATCGGCGCCGGGAGCTCCCGACTGGTTGGGATCCAATCGAGCGGGCCCGACTCGGTGCAGTACCACATGTTCGGCGCATGGTGATACTTCGCCAGAGCCGCAGACAGGAGTGGCGGGCCCATGCCGACGATGGTTGATTCACCATCCCGGACCTGG
>CAUZKS010000154.1:0-5372 GCA_963580625.1 Dehalococcoidia bacterium
TTCCGGGCGTTCCTGCACTGTGGGCGTTCGCCGTCATCGGCGGAATGTCGTGGCTGGCGTCCGTGCCACTTACGAACTCACTTACCGCCGATGTGTATGGCCTGCGAAATGTTGGAATTCTGAACGGCCTGATCATGATGGTCCACCAGCTCGCCGGTGGGCTTGCAGTGATCATCGCCGGGAGGGTTTTCGATATTTGGGACACGTACGACCCAGTGTTCGCGGCCGCGGCGGGTTTCTTGATATTTGCTGGAGTAGTCAGCTACTCCATCCGTGAGCGCAAATATTCAATCCGATTCCAATCGCCCCAACCACTACCTACGTCCAGACCGGTGGTGGTTGCGGCCGACGGAGATTAGGCCGTCATGAGCGCAATTCATGCTCGTGACGCATCTAACCTGCAATCGGCAGTTACAATCCGGCTTTCTCACGCTTCGTCGTAAGCCCATGCCGGTCCGCCAAACATATATGAGGAGCCCCCATGTCTGACACAATGCGCGCCGCCTTGGATGACGGCAACGGAATCGTAAGCATTCGTCAGAGTCCTATGCCGGAGCGATTCCCTGGCTCGGCCCTAATCGCCATGAAGCAGATCGGCATATGCGGGTCTGACCTCCACATGAACAATGAGAGAACGGATCCACAAACGCTTCCCTCTGGCCACGAGCCTGCGGGAGAGGTGATTGAAGTTCCGCCAGGCGAGGTCCGAATTCACCCGGGCGACCGCGTGGCCATTGAGACGATCGGCTCCGGAAAGGCCTGTGAAGCCTGCTATTTCTGCCGCACCGGCCAGTACCGGCACTGCATCGACAAGGCCGAAGAGTCAGGCGGAGCGTTTGCCGAGTATATGACCCGAACTCCTCTCGGGCTGCACAAACTCTCTGACAACATGTCCTGGGAAGAGGGCGCGCTTGTCGAGCCGCTCGCCGTTTCCGTACATGCGGCGCGCTGGGGCGGGATGCAGGGTGGCGATACCGTTGCGGTGGTCGGATCGGCAACGATCGGGCTTGCGGCGATCGCAGCCGCCCGGGCACTTGGAGCACGAAAGGTCGTGGCGTCTGCACGGTACCCTCAGCAGAAAGCAATGGCCGAGGCCTGCGGTGCGGACCTCGTTGTCGGAAGTGAGCCGGGCGAACTGGAAGATGCTGCGCAGTCGATCACCGGCGGTCTTGGCGCTGACGTGACGATAGAGACGGTTGGCGGCAATTCGATAGCCCCGCTTGAAACGGCATGCGCCGCTACGCGCTTACAGGGCACGGTCATAGTGGTCGGCGGGTTCCGGGGCGTTCTACCGTATGCGTTCCTACCGCCCATGCTGAACGAACTCACGTTCAAGTTCTCTTCTTGCTACGGGATTGTTGACGGGAGGCACGATTACGACGTGGCGATCGACATCCTGTCTAACAAGGACACCGGGTTCAACGGCATCGTGACCCACACGGTGTCGCTGGATGAGATCGAAAAGGGCTTCGACCTTGCATACGATAAGACGAGCGGCTCGGTGAAGGTTCACGTAACCGTCTAGGAATGTTGCTGTCGGACGGCAACCGCGGGATGAAAGTTATTGCCCTCTACTGACCAGGAGATTTTTCGCGTCGGTCGGAGCAATCGCCACCCCAACGGTTCTGGATTATTCCTTAACGACGCGTCGTTTTCTTTCAGACTCATTTTGTCGGAACGCGTGGTTCGGCGCACTGCAACCGAAGAGGACCCTGGCCCGGGCGCTTTAAATTAATAGTATTTAGAAATGGCATTTGGGGGCCCCCAGTCCTAATTCCCACCATGCCGTAACGGACTACGACCGCCAATGCGAACCAGCCATTTTCGGGCCCAGATTTCTCAATTACCGTCCGGTGCTGCCGAAACGTAACGATTCAGAGATATTCTGGTGTCCTGAAACATTCTCGAAACACGCGCGCGCTAGGATCATTTTCAAACTAACTGGTCGTCCTCAAACTTATGAGGAGCGCCCGCATAATGTCGGGCGCGATATGACAGCGAAGGCCGGAGATATATGATTCCGGCCGAGCAATTGGTGGACACGGACCGTCCAACGGAATGGACGGCGGTTAATTGACTGGAGACATAGATGCCCTACAAAGCTGAATACATCTGGATCGACGGCAATCAGCCGACGGCCAAAATGCGGTCCAAGACCAAGGTCATCGCCGACGGCGAGACCCCCGGAATCTGGGGATTTGATGGATCAAGCACACAGCAGGCTACGGGCGACAACTCAGACGTCGTACTGAACCCTGTACTTGTACTGCCAGACCCGCTCCGCGGCGGCGAGCACAAGCTCGTCATGACCGAGACTCTGCTCACAGACTTGACCCCGCACCCGTCCAACACGCGCGCAGCCTGCGCAGCCGCTTCCGAGAAATATGCATCATTTGACATGTGGTACGGCATCGAGCAGGAGTACACCTTCTTCGACGGCATCAAGCCGCTTGGCTGGCCGGACAACGGATTCCCGGCCCCACAGGGCGGCTACTACTGCGGCGTCGGCGCAGATGAGGTATTTGGACGTGAGGTCGTCGAAGACCACATGGACGCTTGTATCGAGGCCGAGATCCACATCTCCGGCATCAACGCAGAAGTTATGCCCGGCCAGTGGGAGTTCCAGATCGGCCCGGTTGGTTCGCCCCGTGCGGCAGACGAGCTGTGGCTGGCGCGCTGGCTGCTTTACCGAATAGCGGAGGACCATGGAATCTCCGCCACCCTGGACCCGAAGCCGATAAAGGGCGACTGGAATGGCGCTGGCGCACACACGAACTTCTCGACGAAGCAGATGCGAGAGAGCTACCAGCCCTGCATCGACGCTGCGGAAGCGCTTGGCACGAACGTCGCTGAACACATCGCCAACTACGGTGACCGTATCGAAGAGCGACTAACCGGCGAGCACGAAACGCAGCGGCACGACCAGTACTCGTACGGCGAGTCAGACCGTGGCGCCTCGGTCCGCATTCCGTGGCAGGTTGTGAAAGACCAGAAGGGCTACATCGAAGACCGTCGTCCGAACGCCAACTGCGACCCGTACGTCGTAACCCGTCTCATCATCGAGACGGTTTGCGGAGCGGCAAGTAAGTAAAGCCCGGCCGATGGCCTGAATTGACAACCAAAAACGGCGGCGCCTTCATGGTGTCGCCGTTTTTATTTGTCACTGAATCTTCAGCAATCTCAAGAACCGAGCGTAATGGCCGCAAGCCCCCTGCGGGCCGGCGCTTGCTCCGCCCGCGTACCATCACGGTTGTGTCGGCAATGACGCCGTAGTGGCGCATGGCAACACGCCCACGCGCGTCCTCAGATAAATCGATGTGGTCAGACGATACAATACGCCAGATTCCACGATTGGAACGCTCTTAGTGGTACTCGATCTGAGTCCCGCCGCATCGCCTCAAATTCACCAATCAGTACGACAGGCTCGTTACTTGAAACTCACCAACCAGGACCAGATTCGCAGTCTCACTAGCGAGTGGAAGGGCGAGCGAGATCGTAATGGTCGACCACTTGTGGACGCCGGCATCATCAAGCGCATGGAGAAGGTGACGAGTGAGGAGGCGTGGGGCACCCTTAGGAGCAACGGATACCACCACAACTTTGCCGGCGATTTCCACATCCTCCACCCTGGGCGTATCCTCGTCGGCCGTGCGGTCACCTGCCGGTTCGTTCCAACACGGCCTGACCTGAACAACGCCATCGAGCGTAGCGGGGAGTCCGACGGCCGTGTCGGTGGACAGAACTCGTGGGTGATCGATGAACTGGTCGAGGACGACGTGATCGTTGTGGACCTGTTCGGGAAGATCTTCGACGGCACCTTTGCGGGCGACAACCTTTCCACGGCCATCCGCGTGAGCACGAAACGCGGCATGGTGATCGACGGCGGGTTGCGAGATACTCAGCGAATCTACGAGATGGACGGGTTCAACGCTTTTATCCGGGGCATGGACCCATCCGCCATCAACGACGTGTCGATGCCGGACATTAACGGCATCATCCGCATCGGCGTGGCGACCTGCCTCCCCGGCGACGTAGTGCTGGGCACAATGGAGGGTGTGATGTTCATACCACCCCACCTTGCAGAGGAGGTCGTCGTCAGCTCAGAGAACGTGCGATTGAGGGACGAGTTCGGTCAGCAGCGGATCGCCGAGGGTGTGTACACGGCGGGCGAGGTAGATCGCGTCTACTCCGAGGAGATGGAACGTGATTACAACCAGTGGGTTACTAATCGCGAGTAATAAAACAGGAGGCAATCATGCCGGCAGTACATGACCGTGGCGGATGGCCTACGGACGACTCGATCGACCGTGAGGAGCACGAATGGGCTGACTGGGAGCGCCAGACGCAGTCACTCAGGACCGTCCTCGATAGCAAAGGTTTGATGAATGTGGATGAATTGCGTCGGGGCATTGAGTCTATCGACCCGGCGGAGTACGAAGCGTCGACGTATTTCGAACGCTGGTCGGCAAGCATCGAGACGATGCTGGTTGAGAAGGGCGTGCTGACGATGGAGGACATCGATGATCGGGCGAAGGCGTTGCGGGATCGCTGGGGCTACCCATCGTGAGCGCCGCGGCTGCTCCGAAGCTGGAATTCTCACCGGGCGACAGAGTGCACGTAAAAGATATGACACCGCCGAACCATCACCGGACGCCCTGGTACATCAAAGGCCGCAGCGGTGTGGTGCTGGAGTTCATCGGCATGTACGTCAACTCTGAGACCCGGGCGCACGGAGATTCCGGGATGCCGGAGTTGCCGATGTATCGCGTGGAGTTTGAACAGACACACCTGTGGTTTGACTATGCAGAGTCGCCGTCAGACAAGTTGTGGATCGATCTGTACGAGCACTGGCTGGAGCGGTCCGAGTAGTTCGGGTTCCATGGACGATCAGGAGAGTTATCTGATGGGTGAAGACAAAGACAGAGGCGGGTTTTTCGACACTGGGTGGCGGCCCAGCGGGGACGTGCATCGAGACGAAGACGGCCGTCCGCACGACCACCCGGGTGTGCGGGAGGACGTAGGTTTAGGCGTGCGGGCATCACGGGCGCTCGCCATACACCAGTTGCTGGTGGAGAAGGGCGTCATCGGCGAGGGCGAGGTCGACGAGATGATTGAGGCCGTGAGCAAACGGGTGCCGTCAAACGGTGCAACGCTTGTGGCGAAAGCGTGGTCGGATTCGGAATTCCGAACGAAGCTGCTCGAGCACCCGAAAGAGACAGTGATCGAGAGCGGGTTCGTGCCGGAACACAACGCAGACATCATCGTGCTCGAGAACACGCCGGAGGTGCAGCACATGGTGGTGTGCACACTCTGCTCCTGCTATCCGACGCAGCTGCTTGGTCCGCCACCGGACTGGTACAAGAGTTTTTCTT
>CAUZKS010000155.1:0-5331 GCA_963580625.1 Dehalococcoidia bacterium
TCGGATTTATTGGCGGCGTAATCGGCGCTATATTCGGGTTCTTTTTCTTGTTGATTAGCCCGTTCCGACGGCGTTCCTGACGGTTGTGGTAACCATTTCTCTGGCGAGAGCCAAAGAGAGTTGCCATTGCTGAACTACAGCAACGAAAAATAGAGGATCGTCATGCATGGAAGAAAAAAGCAGTAATCTGACGGACCGCTGCAACTGCGTTGACGCCTCAAGTTTTACCAGCCTCCTCCTAGATCAGTACAAGACCTGCCGGAGGAACTAGTCGGTGGGCCGGTCCCGCACTACGTCTAATGCAGCCAATCCCAGCTTTAGGACGTCTTCCGGGGGGACTTCTTTCCGACCGTTTGGAGCAGAGCGACTTGTGCTCGTTTCGAGGTCGGACCGGGTGAACCAGTGCCAGCCGGGTACGGGCTGTCGGTCCGAGCGGGCGGGAACCGTGAAGTAAATAAAATCGATGTGTTTGTGCGGCCCATCGACCGGGTCCTGGATATCCTCGATGATGATCGAGTGCGGTACGGGAACGTGCGGCAGTGACGTCACCGTAGGGGCCGGGTAAGTCGGCACAATTTCCACATCCAGGCCTGTCTCTTCCAGCGCCTCTCGCACAGCCGCCTGTAGCGGGTCTTCGTTCGCTTCTACATGCCCTCCGGGCGGTAGCCACGCCTGCACTTTGGCATGCCAGTGCAGTAGCACGGCGTCGTTACGGACCACGAACGTCGTCGACGTGAAATGCCTTGTTGCTGGTTTCTCGTTCATTTGAAGAAGGTAGCTTGGGAAAACCGCGCTGGGAAGTTAAAAAGTCCCGGAAATGAAAGTGGGGCCACCGGGCTGGGAGATAAATCCCTGCCGGGTGGCCCCACTCATGGAGGCAATCTGCCTACTTGGGCGCCTTAAAGCAGACTGCCCCCGCTGGTACTATCAGACATTAAATCGACCACCTCCTTCTTTTATTCAAGTAATGCAGGTCACCCGTGTGTGCGAGTTACTGCGCAGAACTCTTGTCCCGCTGCGCTGAGTATACCGCAGCCCAGCCGTAACGCTACCCAGGTGCCTGCTGGCCGATTTCCGGGTATGCCCGTGGGGTTCAATCACCGGAAGAATCAGCGCTTTGTTCACCCCGCGCCAAACGCAGATTTATCAACCGATATTTCGACAAATGGCTCGACCGCGGCCGGTGGCAGAGGCAAATCCGACTTGACCTCAGGGTTTACCCCCTCTGGGTGTTGTCGCCGAATTCCGGGTGCCAGGCGCCCAGTCCATCAGACGAAAGTTCCCGGCCTGTGAAGTGTCGGTCCGGCTAAATTCCGAGCTTGGGGAATACCTCCGGGTTTACGACAACTGTAGGTCGCTCTCCACGTAGTGCCCGGGCAGCTTCTTCTCCGGCTCGACGACAGATGGTGGCCCAACCGATCTCCGACGAACCGGCAATGTGTGGCGTAACTATGACGTCTTCTCTGTGCAACAGTGGATTGTCCGGGTCTGGCGGCTCTTTCTCGAACACGTCAAGCGCGGCCCCCGCGATCTTGTTGCCGTTAAGCGCGTCCAGTAGTGCCGTTTCGTCGACGACCGGGCCCCGGGAGGTATTGATGAGGTAGGAATCTGGCTTCATGAGCCCGAGCGTAGCGGCGTTCACGATATGGTGCGTTTGCGGATTAAGCGGTGTGTGAAGAGAAATGTAGTCGGACTCCGAAAAGATCGTATTCACGTCATCCACGAACTCGATGTCGTACTCGATTGCCAACCACGGGCCAACGTATGGGTCGTACACCAGCACATTCATCCCAAGCGCCCTCCCCTTCCGCGCCGTGGCCCGCCCTATGTTGCCCATGCCGATGACGCCGAGCGTCTCGCCGTAGATGCGACGGGCCACAGATCGAGAGTCGTTGCCAATCCACCGGCCCTCGGTCATCGCCCTGTCTTTACGTTTCAGATCACGTGCACAGGCAAGAATCAGGGCCAGCGCGTGGTTGGAAACCTCTTCGCTGGTCGCCCCTGCGATGTTGGTCACCATCACCCCGTTGTCGCTGGCGGCCTGAAGGTCAACGGTGTCGTAGCCGTGGCCGTATCGCACCATGAGCTTGCAATTAGGCATCTGTTCAAACATCTCCCGCGGGATGTCGAAGTGGTAATTCAAAACTACCGTCGCCTCTTTTATCGCCTCAAACACCTCCCCCGACGAAGCCACCGAGGCGGAAATCAATTCGCAATCAATCCCCTCGAGTGCGGCACGTTCCTCTACCGTCGGAGCGTCGTACGGTGCTATGACAACTACCTGTGGAAGATCTGGCACTGGTGGACTCCTGCTGCTCAACTTGATTTCGGAGAAACGCATGATAGCGGGGGCGGTCCAGGACATGTCCAGTCGCAACGACCGATATCATTGTTTCCGTGATTTCAAACACCGACGACTCAAGTGGATTCCACAGCGCTAACGGCGAACGCGCCCTTCGTTCCGATATCAGGCTTCTCGGCGCTGTGCTCGGGCGTGTCTTGCGCTCGCAGTTCGGCGACGAACTGTACGAACTAGAGGAGAGCGTAAGAACAAGGGCACGGTCCCTCAGGGAACACCCAGATCCAGCCCTTCGGGCCCAGCTTTTCGACGAGCTAAATCGAACCCAACTCTGGTCGGCAGTCCGGTTGGTTCGAGCGTTCACAATCTACTTCCACCTGGCTAACACGGCCGAACAGCTCCATCGCGTCGACACCATGAGTCAGGATCAGGGTGATGATGACCCGCTTGGTGACGCTTTTAAGCGTATTCGCGCCAGCGGCATGAGCCTCGACGAGATCACGAGCTTTGCACGGCGACTCGACGTACATCCTGTCTTCACGGCGCACCCCACAGAGGCCGCACGTCGGTCGATTTTGGACAAGTTACGGTCGATCCACGAGTTGCTGGATGAGCGTTCACGACCCGGCACGCCGGGACGTCAAGTAGCGCGTATCGAGCGTCGTATCACAGAACTTGTGGAGGGAATCGTTCAGACAGACGAGTTACACCAGGAGCGGCCAGAACCGATCGATGAAGCCCGCAACGTGATCTACTACTTAGAGGAGTTGTTCAACGACGTCGTCCCGGACGTAATCGAATCTCTGGAAGAGGGATTCGCATCCGTCGGAGTTGAGTTGAACCCCGGTGACGGGATGACGCTACTTCGGTTTGGCTCGTGGGTGGGGGGCGACCGCGACGGTAACCCTAATGTCACGGCGCAGACGACTTCCGATGTGCTCAGGCTACAGAACGTGCGTGCGCTGCGCCTGTTCAGGGACGGCATTCGAGGGTTGGCCACCGAGTTAAGCCAGTCTACCCACATCGTAGAGGTAACTGATGAGCTGACATCCTCTCTTGAACGCGATCGCAAGGCCATGCCGTCCGTGCACGAGCAATTCAATCGATTGAACGCCGACGAGCCGTACCGAATGAAGTGCGCATATATGTACGAGCGCGTAACTAACGCACTCGCCGTGGCGCAGACTGACAATCCAGCTCCCGGACCGGTATATGCAAACGGGTCTGACCTGGTAGCCGACCTGACGCTCATGGCAGAGTCGATGAGCGCCAACAGGGGTGATGCTGTGGCTGCGGGTCGACTGGGTCGGTTGATACGCAGTGCCACTGTGTTCGGATTGACACTCGCGGCGCTGGACGTGCGGCAGGATTCCTCTGTAACAAACGCCGCAGTAGGTGAACTTATAGACCTGGTAAAAGGCGGAGGCGCAGGGAAGGGGTTTGCCAAACTACCTCGAGAAGACCGGGTCAAACGGATGACGGAGGAGATCGAAGGCAACCGGACGCTCCAGACTCCCACCGCAAATTACACGGCCGAAACTACCGAGGTCCTGGACGTGTTCGGCGTGGTCCGTGGAGCACAGGACCGGTACGGAGGCGAGGCCGCCGATACGTGGATCGTATCGATGACGAACGAGGTTGATGACCTGCTTGCTCCGATCGTCCTGGCGCGTGAGGCAGGATTGATCGACCTCCACTCTGACCTCGCACGTATCGACGTGGTGCCTTTATTCGAAACCATCGGAGCGCTTCGGGCGTCTGCCGATGTGATGGATCGTTACTGGTCGATACCGTCGGTGCGACGATTGGTTGAGTTACGCGGCGGTGTCGCTGAGGTGATGGTCGGGTACTCGGATTCGAACAAGGATGGTGGCATCGCCACGTCCCAGTGGGAACTGTACCGGGCGCAGCGTGCCCTTCGGGAGGTGGCCGAGCGGCATGGTCTGGCCGTACGGTTATTCCACGGACGAGGCGGCAGCACCGGACGCGGCGGCGGACCGACTCGGGACGCAATTCTGTCGCAACCGGCTCGGACTGTAGACGGGCGCATCAAGACCACCGAGCAAGGCGAAGTGATCGCCGATAACTACGGCACACCTGAGCTAGCGCGTCGACATTTGGAGATGATGACGGCGGCGGTGGCCGAAGCATCCTTGCTACACACCGAACCTCGTCATGATGAAGCGACGATTGCCCGGTGGTTCGACGCCATGGCGCAGATTTCAGACACGGCGTTCCAGAAGTACCGGTCGCTCGTGGAGAGCGACGGACTGGTCGAGTACTTCCTGGCTGCGACGCCCGTGGAAGAACTGGCCGAAATGAATATCGGATCCCGCCCTGCGCGTCGTAGCGGCTCGATCGACGGCATCAGCAACCTGAGGGCAATTCCATGGGTGTTTGGCTGGACGCAATCACGCCAAATAGTGCCGGGATGGTACGGCGTGGGTTCGGCGCTCATGGAAGCACGCTCCGGCGGTATGGCAGACCTGATCGACGAGATGTTCCAGGAGTGGAGCTTCTTCCGAGCGTTCGTGTCGACCGTAGAGATGACGCTAGCCAAGACTGATATGGACATCGCGTCGTTGTATGTCTCGGAGCTTGTCTCGCCCGAATATCACGGGATTTATGATGACATTCGAACCGAGCACGGGCGGGCCTTAGAAAGTGTCCTGGATGTGACACACCAAGATAATCTTCTGGATGCGCACCCGGTTTTACAGCGAACGCTAGCGGTGCGGGAGGCGTACATCGCGCCACTCAGTTATCTTCAGGTGTCGCTGCTGGCGCGTAGGCGTCGTGAGGCAGCTGAAGAGCGTGACCCGCTATTGCGTCGTGCATTGCTGCTAAGCATCAACGGAATTGCTGCAGGGTTGAAGAACACAGGCTAGCCCGAGATGTGTTCTAGCTATTTACCGCTACCTGATTGAAGCGGGTTTATGTGCCAGTTGCGGCCCTTCATACGGGTCCGCATGTGACGCTGATGAATAGGCCAGGGCTGTACGCCGCAACGTTCCGCCCAGTTGTCGTAATCG
>CAUZKS010000156.1:0-5297 GCA_963580625.1 Dehalococcoidia bacterium
CGATGCAAACTAACAGGCAATCGACGACTTCCCCGGCCGATCCACGCCTCACTCCACTCTGGACGCCGGAACAGATCGCCGATCGCGTTGCCGCCATCGCCGGAAAGATCGATCACGATTACGCATCGAACCCTCCGGTCCTGGTCGGCGCGCTGAAAGGTTCGTTCATATTCCTGGCCGATCTCGTACGCCAGATGAAGTCGCCCGCCGAGATCGAGTTCATGCGGCTGTCCAGTTATAACGCCGGCACCGAAAGCTCTGGGCATGTTCGAGTCGCCTGGGGGCCAGGTGTTGAAGCAATCAAGGATCGCCCAGTCATAGTTGTTGAGGACATTGTCGATACAGGACTGACCACAAGCGCCGCGCTGGGGCATCTGCGACGCAAGCGTCCGGCGTCCTTGCGCGTTTGTACCCTACTTGACCGTCCGGAGCGTCGCAGAACGGAACTCACGGCGGACTACGTCGGCTTCACCTTCTCCGGTCGCTTCGTGGTCGGCTACGGGCTGGACCTTGATCAGCGATACCGGGGACTCCCGGGCATCTACGGATTGGAACAGGACCGGAAACACTGATACAAGATTCTGGTCACGTCTCAATCACCGCTCCCGTCAACCCCGGCGCCAGCCACCGTTGCGTCCCTCAGTTCCAGAGGAGGATCGTCTTCGGAGACATGCCCGCCGACTGAACGTAATTCGGGAGATACCACGATGATCACGATCACGATCACCAGTCCGATGGCCGACGGGATGATGATGCCGAGGTGCGGGTTGAACGCCGTAGCCAGTGCTCCGGACACCAGCCCGCCCAGAGCGCCGGCTCCCCAGGTCACCTGTTGCAGCCCCAGTACCCTCGCCCGCGCTTTCGACGGTGTCTCCCTGAGCAACAGCGAGGATGTCATTACGAAGAACATTTGACCAAGTCCACCGATGACCGCCAGAAGTATTAACGTCCCGGGTAACCAGGTGGACGCGCCGAGCGGGATACCGACAATGAATATAGCGCCGACACTGGCCATGAGCAGTCGCCCCGGTTTTGCAACCCTCAGGGCGAATGCCGCCATGAATGCTGCGCCGAAAAGTTCTCCCACCGGCATGGTCCCGTTGAGAATTCCCAGTAACCGAGGACCGCCTGCGAACACTTCCTTTGCGAACACCGGAATCAAGGTCATGTAGTTGAACGCAAGCATCTCGGCTGTGATCGATATCGCAGTTATGCCGAGAAGAATCCGACTCCTACGGATATAGCCGAATCCTTCGAACAGGTCACCTATGAATGATGGTCGCCGCGTTGCATCGTCTCCGGTCGCAGTCGACTGGGTCCGCCCTGGTCCGGTCGGCACGAGAAGGACACCGACCGCGGAGATGCTGGCCAACACGAGGAAAATTACGCTCGGTTCCACCACGAGCAGGAGAAATCCGGTAGCAATCGGCCCGGCCATAAAGGTCGTAGTTATCGCAAACTCGTCCAGGGCCAGCGCGGTCGTCAACTGGCGCGACGGCACAATATCCGCCATAAACGCCCGTCGAGATGGAATCGTGACCCCGGAGGTCACGGCGCGAACTGTGTTGATCACAAACAACGGCATCAACTCGTGCGGTAACCAGAAGAGCGATGCCGCCATGGCGATCGCGAGCAAGAGACGCGCCGAAATCCCTATGCGTATGACGCGCCCGCGGCCATACCTGTCTGCAAGGACCCCTCCGATGGGGCCGGCAAAGATCTGGGGCGCCAGGAATGTCACCAACACCAACGAGACAAGCAACGGCGACCCGGACTCTTCCACGACGACCCAGCCGAGGGTTGTCATGGTGGCGCCGACGCTCAAGCCGCCAATCATTGTGACGAACCATAGGCGAAGGAAGACCGGGTTACGAAGGAGCTCTACGGCAGCAATCGAGGGCATGGTCCGAGTATAGGGCTGCCGATGTATAGCGCTCTGCTAATAGATACCGTATCTAGAACAAAATCACTTGCCCGAGCTTGAGTCCAATTACACCAGGGTGCGTTCGGCTCGGGCATTGGCGGCCCCTAACGTGTTGTAAAACGCGAATAGCCCCGGCGGAATGAACCGTCCGGGGCCTTCTTTTCGCACCATCGCGCTACGTTCGACTTAACCATGTGGCGGGAGCGTGAGGGAGTCGAACCCCCCGAGGACATCGAAGGATGCCCCCCATCGGGTTTGAAGTCCGTGGAGCCCACCAGAGCCCATACACTCCCTTGGTAGGCCGGGACAGTTTACGCCGCCTCAACAGTCAGTGACGGATACACCCCACTGCCAATCGTCCGGATAAACACGGTAGCGCGAAGACAGCCGGGCTATTGAAGCTCCGGCTGTCTTATTTTCAGGCCAATTTCCTGCAGTTACTGAGGAACTTAGGCGATCGACTCTTTGAGTCGGGCCTCAAGAACCTGTTTCGGGACAGCTCCGACGACCTGGCCGACGGGCTTTCCGTCTTTGAATATCAGTAGTGTCGGAATGCTGCGGACGCCGTACTTACCGGCTGTCACCGGGTTCGCGTCTACGTCTACCTTGGCGAACTTGACCGTCCCGTCGTATTCGGCCGCCAACTCTTCGACAACCGGGGCCACCATCTTGCAGGGACCACACCAGTCAGCCCAGAAATCTACCAGCACCGGTAGGTCGGACTGAAGGACATCAACATCAAAACTGCTGTCTGTGACAGCGGCGGGCTTGCTCATCATTTCTCCTAGTTGGACCAATGTTTCCACACAAGGCCATTTTCGTGCTTTCCGTCTGTTTAGATTCGAAAAGCCATTTCAAAGTGCAGATCTGATTGTCGCCGAGTGCCTTTACCCTCGCGGGACAATCCGGGCGATCAGTCCGCAGCCATACCAGCTTCGCGCAGTACCGGCGCTTTCGCCAGCGATACATGGCGCAACGGGAGGCCTCTGACCGACGGCGAGATGTCTATATCGCCGGAATCCTGTATCCCGGTGACGACTTCTGCGAACAGCGTAGTCACGGAAACAAATCCACGATGTGGCGATGACAGTCGTACATAACCGAAATCGGGCAACGGGGACGCAGAAGAGTCCTGTTGTGCGTTTATGGCAACTCGGTCCCCTTCAGAAACGTCAAGATCTGCGGCGTCCTCAGGGTGGATCTCTATCAAAGTGTCTCGCTCGATGTAGTTCATGCTGCGTTCATCTCGAACGACCTGCACATCCTCTTCCGGACGTAGCAAGACGCGCCCATGGCCGAGCGTGAACGGATAATCGCCGTTCGGCAGGGAAATGGGTTCACGTATAGCCATCGGAACGACCGATAGCCGCTCTTCTGAACTGAACAGGATTTCTGTGCCGTTTGAAGTTTCATCGCGTGCCGGCGCTTGAATACCTCTGCCTTCAATTCTGGCATGGGTGAGCCCAGCGTAATCCGGGACCACTTTACGAATCTCCTCAAATACTTCGGAAGAGGATTCGTATCCGAAGCCGGAACCGCCCATCACGTTCGCAAGATCGGCGAGCGCTCGCCAACCCTCACGCTCCTCGTGGCGGAGCTCAAGTCCCGGATTGACCTTCTGGACGCGTCGCTCCAGATTCGTGATCGTCCCGGACACCTCGGCATAAGTCGCTGCAGGAAACACTACGTCCGCTCTAGACGCCGTGTCAGACATAAACGCATCAGACACCACCATGAAACCCGGGTTAACCAGGCCGTTTGTCGTCATCCCTGCGACGTCTGGATTCCATCCGTCTGCCAGTACAACCAGTGCCTTGATCCCGTCACCGGCCACCATCTCTCGGACGGATTTGCCCGTCCGTTGCGGGTACGTACCTCCGGTTGATGATGAGATCACATCGCGGTCGGAGACTGAAGAGACAGACCTGTAACCCGGTAACAAATTCGGAGCGGCGCCGACGTCGTTGCCGCCCTGTGTGTTGGCTCCGGAATACAGCGGATAGACCCCGCCACCATCGCAACCGATGTTTCCGGTCATCAACGCCAGGTTCATTACAGCGGCCAGAAGGTCTGCGTGATCTTCGGCGACGATCCCGTCTGTGCCGTGCAAGAGCGAGGCGGGGCTTCCGTTTCCGTACGCCCGCGCTGCCGACCGAATATCGTCTTCGGTGACCCCGGTTATCTGGGATACACGCATCAGATCAAAGGACCAGATGGCCTTCTTGAATTCGTCCACGGCGTCAAGCCGATCCCGGACGAAATCCTTATCCTCAAGCGCTTCATCCAGAATCACCCGGGCCAACCCGCCCAAGAGCGTGATCTCGGTCCCGGGCCGCGGGCGGAGCCAGTTGGTAGCGTAGCGAGTGAGCTCGGTCTCGCGAGGGTCGATAACGATCAAATTTGCGCCAGCGCGCACGGCCTTCTTGACCGGCACTGCGAGCACGTTCTGTTCTTCCGTTGGATTGCCAGCGACGACTAAGACACAGTTCGAATTCTCGATACCCCAGATCGGGTTCGTGGCCGCTCCGTGGCCGGGCGCCGCCGCCAGTGTCGCCAGCAGCTCTGCGGACCGGTTGAGGCCGGTATCTACGTTGTTTGTACCGAGCACCGTTCGTGCAAACTTCTGGCCTACGTAATGGTCTTCATTAGTGCCACGCGGCGAGAGGATCACGCCGCGTTCTTCTGGAAGGTGCTGTAAAAGACCCTGCGACGCCGCCTCTAGGGCAACCTCCCAGGTGGTGCGCTGTAGCTCGCCGTCGACACGTACCATCGGGTACTTCAGCCGTCGGACGTGGTTCGGGTAGTCGTACCCGAACTTGCCCTTGAAGCAGGCCTGGCCGTGGCTGGCCTCGCTCGATAGGTCGCCCGTCACCCGTACGACCTTGTTTATGTCGTTGATGTCCATCACGAACTCACACCCTACGGGGCAGTTTGTGCAGACGGTCTTGACCTTGGTGGATGCCTTCTCCCATTTGTAGTCACGCTCCACAAGCGCGCCGGTGGGGCAAGCGTCGATGCAGGCACCGCAGAACTCGCAACCTGACTCCAACAGCGAGGTGCCGTGGGACGTACCTACGAGAGCAACCCCTGAACGGGACACCATCGAGAGCGCTGAGTCGCCGCGTACTTCGTCGCAGGCACGCACGCAGCGGACGCAGACGATGCACAGGTTGTAGTCACGGTCGTAGAACGGGTCATCGGTGTGGATCGGCAGATCACGCCGGTGGTAGTCGAGCGAAGAAGTCAGGTCCAGCTTCATGAAACGGACGGTGTCTTTAAGCTCACACCGCTCATTCTTGGGGCAGATGGTGCAGCGGTCGGTCACGGCCACATGGCGCTGGCAGATGTCCTGTGGGCCGCACAGTTCGGCGCG
>CAUZKS010000157.1:0-5275 GCA_963580625.1 Dehalococcoidia bacterium
CAAGATCGGACATGATTTCGCGCCCACCTCCGAGCGCCATCCTTTCAAACTATGACATGGAGATCTGAATGCCCCAGCAGGCCGACGGCCCCAGCCGACTAGAACGTGACTCGATGGGCGAGCTACAGGTGCCGGCGGGCGCCTTCTACGGAGCGAACTCACAGCGAGCAAAGCTCAACTTCCCGATAAGTGACTTGAAGTTCAACCGGTCCTTCATCAAGGCGCTCGGGCAGATCAAGCAGTCCGCCTCCCGGGTCAACCGGGATCTTGACGCGCTCGATCCCGTGCTGGGTGAGGCCATAGATAGCGCCGCCCAGAAGGTGATCGACGGCGAGTACGACGATCAGTTCGTGGTAGATATCTTCCAGACCGGGTCGGGCACCTCCACCAACATGAACACCAACGAGGTGATCTCAAACGCCGCCATCTCGTCGCTCGGCGGAGAACTCGGCTCCAGGGACCCCGTGCACCCAAACGACCATGTGAACAAAGGCCAGTCGTCAAACGACGTCATCCCGACGGCCATCCACCTTGCGGCCGCAGGAGCGATCAAAGACGGGCTGCTGCCGGCGATGGCCGAATTGGAGGATGCACTCCGAGCAAAAGCCGAGGATTTTTGGCCCATCATCAAGACCGGCCGCACACACCTCCAGGACGCAACACCGATCCGACTCGGCCAGGAGTTCTCGGGCTACGTAGGTCAACTTGAATACGGACAGCAGCGGGCCGGAAAAGCTCTCGCTGAATTGAGCGTTCTGGCTATCGGCGGTACCGCCGTCGGCACCGGGATAGGCATGCATCCCGAGTTCGCAGATCGCATGATTGGCCAACTTAAAGAAATGACTGGGCTCGACCTGAGTGAGACCGCCAACCACTTCCAGTCACAGAGTTCTCTTGACGCGATCGTCGAGGCCAGCGGATCGCTGAAGACCATAGCCGTCAGCCTCATGAAGATCGCCAACGACATCCGATGGCTCGGTTCCGGGCCACGCGCTGGGATCGGCGAGATAGAGCTTCCAGAGGTTCAGCCCGGCAGCTCCATCATGCCCGGCAAGGTGAACCCCGTGATCGCAGAGTCGGTCACTATGGTCTGCGCACAGGTGATCGGGAACGATGCGACCATCGCGATCGCCGGTCAGTCCGGCAACTTTGAGATCAACGTGATGATGCCGGTCGCCGCATACAACCTGCTGCAGTCGATCGACCTCCTCGCTGCGTCATGCGAGAACTTTTCGCGCCAGTGCATCAACGGTCTGAAAGCGACCTCGAAGGGGCCCGATATGGTCGCGCAGGGATTGGCGATCTGCACAGCCCTCGCACCGGTGATCGGGTACGACGCGGCGGCCGCCATCGCGCACGAGGCATCGGAGACCGGTGAGACCATCAAAGAGGTGTCGCTCAGGGTGACAGAACTCACGACAGAAGAACTCGACGTGATCCTCGAACCCAGCGCTATGACCGAACCTTCCTGAGGCCCCCACAAACAACTTGAGCGATACCGCAGGCGACCCATCAAATAACGAGCAGAACACCGGCAACGGCGATAGGCCCACACCCTCCGGAGGCGCGGATTCTGGGGCTGGAGATGCAGGGGCCGTACTAGGAGCGGCAGCAACAAGTAACGCTCCACGCCAGCACAAGATGTTCTACGGGTGGTGGATCGTCATCGCCTCCGTGTTCTCAAACGGCACCGGCGGTGCGATCCATTGGCAGGGCTTCGCCGTCTTTTTCCTTCCGGTCACCGAGAGTCTTGGTCTGAGCCGATTCCAGACCTCTCTGGTGTTCTCATTTGCGCGCTTGGAAAACGGGTTGATGGGACCGTTCACCGGCTACCTGATAGATCGTTTCGGCCCGCGCTGGATGGCGTTCTTCGGTTCGCTCATCGTCGGCATCGGGTACATCGTTCTGGCGACCACGGACACCTACTACCAGTTCCTGTTCGTCTACATCGCCGTGATATCGGTCGGCGCATCGACAAGTTTCATGCAAGCGTCGATGGCGGTACTCAACACCTGGTTCATCCGGCGCCGCGGTCTCGTGATGGGCATCAACGCCGCCGGGATGCGCGGCGGCGCGGCCATATTTATCCCGACCCTCGGGTGGCTCCTGTCCGTCTACTCATGGCAGACCGTATCCGTCGGCATCGGACTGATGATGATCTTCTGGGTCGCTCCCTTCGCCCTCACCTACCGGAGTTCTCCGGAGTCGTACGGCATGCTCCCGGACGGCGACACGCGGGCGATACGGGCTGCGGCCGAACACGCCTCGGGCGCAGGTGGCGCATTCAGGACGGACCAGGCCTGGGGAGTCAAAGAGGCAATTCGGACCTCTGCCTACTGGCTCCTCGCATTGGCGACCACGCTGCGCCTGGGAGTCACAAGCGCCATCCAACTTCACGCCATCGCAATTTTCGTGTGGAAGGGCGAAAGCGCAGTGGCCGGGGCTGCCATGCTCGGGGCCGTCTCGGCGATCGCAATCCCGATCATCCTGCTGATGGGATGGCTGTCCGACCGGGTGGCACGCGGACCGCTGTTGTTCGCGGCTTATTCGATATCGGCGATCGGTCTACTGCTGCTCAACTTCGTGGAAGGCACAATCGCGGTCTTCGTAGCGTTCGCCATGTTCGCCCCGGCGCAGGCATCTGCGTCAGTTAATTGGTCGCTCGTCGGAGATCTGTTCGGACGGCGTAATTTCGCCACGCTCCGCGGACTCCTGGCGCCGATGTATAACGGGGCGACCGTTGTCACCGCCGCCGGCGCGGGATTTATGTACGACAGGACCGAGTCGTACACAATCGTTCTGCTCGGAGGCGCGGTCCTTCTGTTTGGTGCAGCATTGACATTCTTCGTGCTGAAACCGCCAACCCGGCCAGACAACCGACCCCCCAGTAACATTCCGAACGACACCCCATCAGCCACTTAGCCTCGACAGGAATTGAAAAACATATGAGCGCCGAAGCAAAGATTTCCGAACTGAAACTGGACCTGTCCCACCCGGCGACGCCGCTTGGCAATTACGTCGAGGTCGTCACCACCGGAAACCTGGTTTACCTCGCGGGGCACGGGCCACGCAGCGGTGGACCGGACGGAAAATGGCTGGCCGGGAAACTGGGCGATGACATGACGGTGGAACAAGGCTACGAGGCCGCGCGCTTGACCGGAATAGGGTTGCTGACCACGCTTCGCCACGAGATCGACAATTTGGACCGCGTAAATCGGGTCGTCAAAGCGCTCTGCATGGTCAACGCAACCGCCGATTTCACACAGCACCCGGCCGTCGCAAACGGTTTCTCAGACCTCATGGTGGAGGTGTTCGAAGAGAAGGGCCTTCACGCACGATCCGCGGTCGGCATGCAATCACTGCCAAACAACATCCCGTTTGAGGCGGAGATGATCGTAGAGATAACCTCGGAGTAATCGGCCAGTAGCACCGCATTCGGTCGCGTACTAAACTGCGGTTCACCAACAAATAATCGCCCTACGGGGCTGGAGCATCAAATGGCCGGAATCACCATCACCGGTTTCAACCACATCGCCTATCCGATCTCGACGCGCGAGCACACTCTGCCGTTATACCGAGACATTCTCGGGCTCGCCGTGATCCCGTCCATGGTGGACGGCTCCGCCGTCATCTGGACGCAGATGGAAAGCGGCACAATGATCCACCCCATCGAATCTTCCGAGCCGGGCAAGTTGGGTACCTTCCACCTGGCGTTTGGCGTGGAAAGTGTCCCGGACGCGATCGCCTCCCTCGAGGCATTGGGTATTGAGGTCACGTCCAGCGGTGAGCGGTACGACGGTCAGGAATTCGCGTTCGTGAATGACCCCGACGGTAATCGTCTGGAGTTCGCCAGTGCCAACGATCGTAAACCCCACGGGCGGGTATGTGACGAGTGGGGCGTGACGACGAATGGCGATGGTCCTGCAAGTCGGCACCAGAAGTCAGATGCGCCGATACGAGTGCTGTCTGCAGAACACGCAGCCGTGCCGGTCACCGACCGAAAGCGTGCGATCACGTTCTACAGGGATGTTGTTGGACTCGAAATAATTCCCTCCATGGTGGAAACGGACGGACTCACCTGGTTCGGCCTGCCCAATGGTTCGATGCTCCACCTGGTAGAGACAGAGCAAGGCGACGCTCACACGTACCACGGCGGATTTATCGTTGAGGACTTCGATGGAGCGATCGACACGATCCAGCAAATGGATGCCGCGAACATAAGTATCGGTAACCGGCTCGACGGCCGCCGTGCCCTCCACTTCGACGACCCCGACGGCAATCACGTGGAGCTGGTGTCAAATAACCCGGTCCGCTCCGGCCACCGCGTCGCGGACGAGTGGGGCTACACGAAGGACATTTAGGCACTTCTCTTAGCGGAAGAGGGGTTCGTGGTGAGGCGGAAGGTCAATTATGGGATATCAGTGGCTACCAGCCTATCCCCCACCGTCTAACCGTCATTCCCACGCAGGTGGGAATCCAGAAAACGTCCATTTCGTCTTATCGGAGTTGATGTAGCAAAGCGCGCTTGCGCACTGTCCTTCTTCGGGAGGAACCCTTATATCCTGCACCTTCTCCCGACTGGGAGAAAGTAATCCTGATTCTAGGCGAGCGTCGAGCCATGACATTACGGCGACATGACCGCAATATGGAATCAGGCGCCTCGCCTCAATACACAAAGGGAGACCCAGATGCCAGAGTTCCACATGAACCGTATCCAGCACTGGATGTTCCCTGTCGCAGACCGAATGACCGCGGTTCCGTTCTATCGTGACCTACTGGGCCTGCACCTAGTCCCGGCATTTGAGTCCTCCCCCGGCGTGACCATGATGGAGACCGACGACGGTACGATGGTCCATCTCAGCCTGAAGACGGAGCGCACGCCACCGACCCACGTCGCATTTGAGATAGACGACTTCGATGCGCTGCACGCTCGTCTGATCGAGCTAGGCCACGAGATCGATGGCCCGGTTAAACGTGCAGACGGCCGGCCGGCCATGAAGATCAACGACCCCAGCGGCAACACGGTCGAGTTCACCACCGGCCCCGGACCCATAGAACGGGACGTGGTCGTGGACGAATGGGGTCGTACTTCTGAACGCCCAGCAGACGGGTCCGAACCGGACCTTAGCGGTATCAATCCGGATTTCCGCATGAACCGTGTCCAGCACGTCATGTTCCCGATTAAGGACCGCGAGACCACGCTCCCGTTCTACCGTGACCTGCTCGGGCTCAAGATCGTCCCCGCTTTCGAGAACGGCCCTGGCGTGATCTTCAT
>CAUZKS010000158.1:0-5223 GCA_963580625.1 Dehalococcoidia bacterium
GCGTGTTGTTGTCTGTCCCGAGCCCGACAACACACCCAGCGTCCCGCAGCGCCGGGATAGGCGGGTGTACAGCGCGCAGCGATGCCATGCCGGGTTGGTGTGTGATGTGGCTCCGAGACTGCCCCAGCGCGGCGATCTCGCCCTCATCCACGTAGCGGCAGTGTGCGGCGACAAGTTTCGGTCCCAAAAAGTCATGCTCGGACAGGTAGTTTGATGGCCTCGCCCCACGGAGCGCGAGCATGGTTTCGATCTCAAGCCGACTCTGTGCGAGGTGGATCGTGTAGCCCGTGTCGTGACGCTCGGCCAGCGCCATCACTTCAACGAGCAGTTCCGGAGAGCTTGTCTCTACGAGCTGGGTCGATGCGAAGCAGGTCACGCGTCCATCTCGTGCGCCGTGCCACTTTGAAAACAGGTCTTCTGCTCTACTAAGCTTTGTCTCACGTTGTTCGGCGGAAAACCCATCTGGCGGCTGGCCAGGCCGGTACGCCGGGCCGATCACGCCGTCGTCGGTATTTTCGGCCAGGATCAGGCGCATTCCGGTATCGGCGATAGAGCTGGCGTAAACGTCTATCCCGCCGGCCATCTCCAGAAGGGTTGTTGAACCTGACCGAATCGCTTCAACGGCGGCCAGCGTCGCCAGCACGTTTCGCTCTTCATCGCTCACCAGCGAATAGATACCCACGGGAAATGGAAGATCCGGTGGAAAGCCGAAGTCTTCCGTGATCCCGCGTGACAGCACGTTCAGCAGGTGGGCGTGGCAGTTGATCAAGCCCGGGAATACGGCCTTGCCGCGGCCATCGATCACGACAGCGCCCGGGTATGATGCGAGAAGGTCCGCTGTTGGCCCGACCGCCGCCACGGCATCGTCCGTTATTGCTATTGCGCCATCGTGTAGCACGTTCCGCGTCGAGTCTCCGGTGACGATAGTGGCGTTGGTGATTACGGTCGGCGTCATGGGTCCGTCCCTAGTCTTTGGCGGGAGTGATCATTTCCAGGAACTCGATCCGCTGGCTCTCAAGAAACGGCCGTATTTCCGCGCCGAGCGCCATTGCCTCTGGCGATAATACGAGGCCTTCGCGAGACGGCGACATGATGGCGTCATCGGTCCAGTCCAGAATCACGACGTTCTGATCGCCCGGGAGCGTTGCGCCGTTGTACGAGACCCTGAACTCGCTTCTCTGACCGGCGTCCCGGTATGCCTGAGCCTGTCTTTGAACCAGTTCCGCCACTTTGCGTGCTTCGCCGGGCTTCGTGTTGAATATTCTTCTAATCAAGTACAACGCCGTACTCCTTTGATGTGATGGATGTTGAGTGCTCCCGAAATAGGAGCCCGGAGCATAACTGACGACGTTCGCGAACAGGGTGTTTCAATGGCGTCCGAGTGACGACATCGCATTACGGAAATGTGACGAGCGGGTGATTGTGACACATGGGGTATGATCTGCGACCTGAATAGCATCGCTATGTGTGCAACAAAATCAGGCAACTTCAAGGGGGCCTCGTATGCCAGCAGTATCTGGATTGGGTCACGTCGGAATTCACGTGAATGACTTGATGGGTCAGCGCGACTTCTATTCCCGGGTGATGGGTCTGAAGATTGCTGACGAGGATCTTGAAAATCGAGGCATGGTGTTTTTTAGTGCGGACCCCGAAGCCGAACATCACGAATTCGTGATCGTCCAGGGCCGCACTGCCCCGGAAGACACGGTCCTGATTAACCAGATTTCCTTCAAGGTCGACACTCTTACCGAGCTCAAGGAGTTCTACGACGTGTTCCGTGACGAGAAGGTTCGGATTGACCGTACCGTGTGCCACGGCAACGCTTTTGGAATGTACGCCCGAGACCCGGAAGGCAACACCATCGAGGTGTACTACAAGACCGGGTTCCCGGTTCCGCAGCCGCATGCCGATGCGGTCGATTTTGACCTGTCGGAAGAGGAGCTGCTTGCTGGCGCCAAGGCGCTGATCCCCGCTTGAGTCTCAAGCTCATCGGCGTGAGGCTGCTACGAGCGTGACGATCACGCCGTTCAGTTCCGGTCAGGGCTGGAACTTCCCTCCCGGACGAGAGCAGAAACGTGAGGCTCTGCTTCGCGCCGTCGATAGCGTTCGAGATGTCCTGATCGCCGAGTCCGCCGGGTCCGAAGCAAACGGCACTCTTACGGCGGCATCGGTGGACGCCCTTTACGACTCCGGCCTTCTTGCATTGAAGTTGCCGGAGGTGCTGGGTGGGGCCGAGGCGGACCCGATCACGCAGATGGAAGTTATCGAGGCCATCGCGCTGTTCGATTCGTCGGCATGGTTACTATTTGTCGGGGCTACAAACATCGGCGCGCCGGGCGCTTATCTGCCGGACCAGGGTATCGAGCAGATGTTCCCTGACGGATATGTGCCGAAGGGGGCAGGGGTTGGCGCCCCGATGGGCGTCGCGACCCGAATTCCCGGCGGTTTCAACGTCACAGGACGCTGGCCATTTGGCAGCGGAATTCGTCACTCCGAATGGGTGTCTGGCGGAATCCGTGTGGACTCCACTTCAGGCGGACCGCCGGAGATACGCAGGGCGTCGATGCGAACGGAAAACGTCACTGTTCACGACAACTGGCAGGTCGCAGGATTACGCGGCACCGGGAGCTGCGATTTCTCCGTAAATGGCACTTTCGTTCCCGAGTACATGACGTACGTGGTTGGCGACCCAGCTCATCGTGGCGGTGACCTGTATCGGCTGAGCCGGCTTGGCTTTGTGATCAACGAACACATGGCTTTCGCCATAGGTCTGGGACGTCGTGCCCTCAACGCGATCATGAGCCTTGCGGAGGTCAAAAGCAGGGGCCGCAATAGTCCATCACTGATCGCAGAGCAACCGACGTTCCAACGGATGGTCGGCGAGTGCGATGTGCGGTTAAAGGCGGCCCGGGCACTGTGCTTCGAGGTGTACGAAGACGCGTGGAAGGCCGCACAGGAAGGCCGTCCGGGGAGTGATCTTCAGGATGCTAATTTGAGGGCATGCGCTGTGCTCGCAACTGATGTAGCGATCGATGTGGCATCGTCGGCGTTCCGAGCCGGCGGCGGCAGCGCTTTGTACGACTCAAGCGATCTTCAGCGATGTCTTCGGGACATACATGCAGCGGCGCAGCACTTCGTAGTAAGTGATGCGGCGTACGAGGCGCTTGGCAAGATACGGATGGGGTCGATCGACCCTCTTTAACCAGCGTACGGGTTTTATTTATCGGCACGACCTAGACGATGTGGAGTACGAGGCGTCTGGTGGGACGCAGGTGGACTCTTCGACCCGAACCAGGTCCGCGTGCGGCGTTTATTTATCCGCGAATTCGTCCAGTAGCCATTCGTCGCTTCTGGCCGGTCCCGTTAGCCAGCCTTCCAGTTGTTCTAACCGGCCGGGGCGAGTAAGCCCGTCTAGCGATACGAGGACTGTAAAAGCCGGTACTTCGCCCGGGACATCGGTTCAGATTTCACTCTGAACATGTCAGAGTCTCAGGCGAGCCAATCCCGAGGGCGTTCTTCAAAATTTCGGCGATTTGTGATTCCCTCGCTTATTCCAGGGGATTAAACTTCTAGAGCGACTTTGACTGCCCGAACGCCATCTGCAAGTGGGGCCATCGTTGCATCGTCTGCGTCACGGCGTTTCATCTCGATTTCACCGTTTTTCAGGCCCCGTGCGCTCACGACGACCCGTAGTGGCAAGCCAATCAGATCGGCGTCATTGAACTTGACGCCCGGCGGCACGTCCCTGTCGTCATACAGCACTTCTACTCCGGCCGAAGTCAGGTCTTCGTAGACCTTCGCAGCGGCGGCGACCACCGTCTCGTCGTTGGTGTTCAGCCCGGCTAGGTACACCTCGTACGGTGCGATGGCACGGGGCAGGATCATTCCCTTGTCGTCGTGGTTGGCTTCGATGGTTGCCGCAAGGAGACGGCCAACGCCGATTCCGTAGCAGCCCATCAGGGCGGGTTTCTCACTGCCGTCTTCGTCCACGAAGGTCGCGCCCATCGTCTCTGAGTATTTCGTGCCGAGCTTGAAGATGTGGCCGACCTCAACGCCGCGATGCGCGACGAGATGGCCTTCACAGTCGTTCTGGCATGCGTCGCCCTCGCTTGCCATCGCAATATCTGTGACAACATCGCCGTTGAAGTCACGGCCATAGTTGCCGTTTTTGAAGTGGTAGTCGGTCTTGTTGGCGCCAGCAACCAGGTTTGGAGAGTCCACGACCGAGTCGTCCACGATGCTCGTGATTTTTGCGCGTGAGCGCGGTCCTTCATCTGCCTCGAGGCCGATGGCAGATGCCGAGCCGGCCACGAGTCCGGCAGCAGCGATCTCTGCCGGAGTGGCGAGTCGCGGTTCTGCGCCGCCCATCGCATTCCGAAGTTTGGTCTCGTTCACCTCAAGATCACCTCGTATCGAAACGAATACGATCTCGTCACCGGCCGATGTTTCGGGTGCGTAGAAGACGGCTTTGACCGTCTTACTTACAGGCATTTCCAGGAACTCCGCCAGTCCATCGATCGTCTTGATACGGGGGGTGTGTACTTCTTCCAGGTCGCGGGCCTCTTCCGGTTCTGCGGCGGGCTTTTTGAACCCCGCCTTCTCGGCGTTTGCGGCGTACGAGCAATTCTCGTCGCTGCAAACGAAAATCGTGTCCTCTCCGGACTCGGCCAGCAGTACGAACTCGTTGGAGTCCTTGCCGCCGATCGGCCCGCTGTCCGCCTCGACCATCCTGACGTCGATCCCGGACCTGTTGAAGATTCGGTGGTACGCGGCGGCCATAGCCTGAAAACTGACGTCTAGACCTTCCTCGTCCTTGTCGAACGAGTAGGCGTCTTTCATCTCGAATTCACGCACGCGAAGCAGGCCGGCACGTGGGCGTGCTTCGTCCCTGAATTTAGTCTGTATCTGGTACAGGTTAAACGGCAAATCGCGGTAGCTCTCAAGGTTTGCCGCGGCCATGAAGGTGGTCGTTTCCTCGTGCGTGGGGGCGAGCACCATGTCTCGGTCCCGCCGATCTTTCAGCGACGCGAGGGGCGGCTGATAAGTGTCGGCACGCCCGGATTTCTCCCACAGTTCTCGGGGCTGCACGACCGGCATCGACACTTCTTGCGCGCCGGCGCTGTCCATCTCCTCACGGATGATGTTGGAGATTTTAGTGAGGCTGCGTTGCCCGAACGGCAGGTAACTGTAGATGCCGGCGGCCACCTGCTGTACGAAGGCGGC
>CAUZKS010000159.1:0-5172 GCA_963580625.1 Dehalococcoidia bacterium
CGGCCACGGGGCAGTCCGCCTATGCCGAGCGCCATGTCCAGAGCGATTGAGCCCGTGGGTATTGCGTCAACGTCCTGACCACCCTGATCGCTCAACTTCATGATTGCGCCGCGACCGAACGCCTTGTCGATCTGCGACAGCGCCAGTTCTAGCGCTTTCTCGCGTTCGGAACGATTCCCGTTGGTGTTGACGGGCTTTTCCGCGCGAGCGGCTTTGGCGTTGCGGAGTGGGGACATATCTCTTGCCTCTTCTTCTGGCAGACCTGTCGGCGGTTATTTACTTATTGGCCCCCGGCCGGACGCTTCTCTTTTGTGTCCGTTCCCGGCGGCGGTGATGACGCTAGCACGGATGTTCTAATGTTGCAAGACAGCGGCGTCACATCAGATCAAAACAGTTGGATGAAGCCTCCGGGACCGTCCGTGCCGTACGGAGTGTATGTTCCCCCCTGTTGTATGACCAATCGCACTTATTTGAGCGGAAATAGAACGTCGTAGGGGCGGGAAACGCCCGGGCGTTTCCTCTCTTATCAAGGGAGCGCGCTCGGGGGATACGACGCTTCACTGCATGCCCCGGCCCCTCTATGTCCTCTGGACGCTGCAACAACCCCTTTCTATTCCGACGGTAGTGGGATGGGGTTAGGTAGAACAATAATTTCCACGAGAACATCTTTAGTTCGCCGCAAACTCTTTCAGTGAAGGTCCCTCGGCTACGCTCGGAGCCATAGAAGAGCGCCTGAGACATCAATGACTATCCGTCTCTACACCGCTTCTTCCGGACCTTGTCACTTACCTAAGGTACGCCGCGGCCCAACCGAGGCCGTCTTCTGTCATCCCTGCGGGCTTGTACTCGCAGCCGATCCATCCGTCATACCCGAGACCGTCAATAAAAGAGAACAGGTAGGGATAGTTGATCTCTCCGGTGCCGGGCTCGTTGCGGCGCGGATTATCGGCGAGCTGGAAGTGCGGAATGCGGTCCTGTAGGCGCTCGATCGTGGGCGCGAGATCACCCTCCATGATCTGCATGTGATAGATGTCGTACTGAAGCCAGGCGTTCTCATGGCCCACTGCGTCTAGGATCGAAATCGCCTGTCCACTGGTCGAAACGAAGTAACCCGGAATGTCTCTCGTGTTGATCGGCTCAAGCATCAGCTTCGCCCCGGCCTCGGCCGCAAGCGGCGCCGCGAAGGCCATGTTGTCGACCAACGTCTGCGTTGCCAACTCCGGATCGGTACCCTTGGGTGGGATCCCTGCAAGGCATGTCAGCAACCCACAATCAAGCGCCTGTGCGTACTCGATCGCCTTGCCCACGCCGTCTCGAAACTCGTTGACCCGACTCGGCAGCGCTCCGATCCCCCGCTCTCCGCCATCCCAATCGCCCGCCGGCAGGTCAAACAGCACCTGAGTCAGACCATTTTTATCAAGCCGTTCTTTGATCTGCTCCGCCGGGAAGTCGTATGGAAACAGGTACTCAACGCCCTTGAACCCCGCGTTAGCGGCGGCATAGAACCGGTCGAGCATGTCGACCTCGTTGAACATCATCGAAAGGTTGGCGGCGAGCTTGACCATGCGTTCTCCGGATATCGAATTGTGGCGTGCGGAAGAGGTTAAACCACGCTTGTGACCACCCCGGAAACGGGAATGCGACTGATCACCGAGCGCATCCTGGCCCGGCGGGACATATTACGGGACTAACCTGTTTTCGCAAACGCCCTGTACCCCTGCCTACGGCTCCCGTTGCTTGATGTTCTTCTTGTAAGAATTTGTCCGGTTACGCATTCGCGTTCGATCTGCCGCGTACGACGCCTCGTCGGTTTTGCTTCACTCGTGCTGCATCTCTCCGCCGAGCTTTAGGAACGACTCAAACCGCTCTGCATTCAGATCTCCGCCTGCAATTGCAGCCTGCACGGCACACCCCGGCTCGCCCTCGTGCCGGCAGTTCCGGAACCCACATGTCTCAGCCAGCTCGCTGATATCCCCAAACGCCTCTGAAATACCTTCCTCTGCGTTCTGCAGCGTGAAGGTCCTCATACCGGGGGTGTCTATCAGCACTCCGCCGCTAGGGATCGGCATGAGGTGTCGCGCCGTCGTCGTGTGTCTGCCCTTCCCGTCGTACTCACGCACCTCTCGTGTTGCCAGCAGTTCGCGCCCCAGCAACTGGTTGGAGACCGTGGACTTGCCGACCCCAGAAGTGCCAATAAATACGATCGTACGATTCCCGGTCAAGTACTGGCGCAGTTCATCCACCCCTTCGCCGGTTAGGCCGCTGGTCAGGTGGACCCTGAGCCCGGGAGCGGTATTTTCGATCTGCTCAAGGAGCTCTGATGGATCCACTAAGAGATCCGACTTGGTGAGAAGAACAACGGGGGTGGACCCGCTCTGTTCGATTTGGGCGACCTCCCGAACCAGCCGGGCGATATTGGCCTTAACCGCTGTGTGAGTGGCGAAAACAAAGTCGACGTTGGCCGCTATGACCTGAATTTCCCTGACGGCAGATCTACTGTCAGATCCGCCACGGGTCCGCGCCAGCACCGATCGTCTCGGCAATACGACTTCGATTGAGTCCGTATCGTGCCGAGGCCTCGACATTATCCCCACCCAGTCGCCGACGGCGGGCAGTTTCTCTTTGTCGGATGTGTACAGCATGTCGGTCGATGGCTCTCCTCGTACCGCCCCGTTTTCGGTCAGGACCATGGACGAAATGCGATCGACGCGGGCAACACGGCCCGGCTTGAGTCCGGCGGCGTGGTGTTCAGAGAAATGGGAGGAGACGTGTTCGTCCCAGCCTATGGACACAAGAAATGGGGATGCCGGTTCCCCGGGGGTATGAGAATTCAACGTTGGGTCTCCACGTAAGGATGGTGTACCCGCAGTTGGACGCTGATCTAGCTCTGGGCGTCGGGCGTGGGCAGGCAATCATCCAGAGAAATGAGTCGCGAATAAGTGCGTAAAGTAAGGACTTGCATCACGTCTCCCCCCAATATGGGGTTGATTGCCACAAGAAACCGGCTGAAGCGAAAGTTTGCTGGGCCTGTCGCGATCCGTCAAGTCGGGCAGGGCTATGCTAGCGGCTTCGGTGAGGCGGCAGCGTCTATAAAGCCACCGAGCAGCATGCCACCGCGATCACCGTTATCCCATTGATAGCGGGTAGGATTTTGATATCCGTCCTCCGACCCACGCTCACACCCCCGAAGGCCACACCGAATCGCTTCCCGGACCCACACAACGACTCTCCTCAAACCCACACTGATGCTAGCGAAGTGTGTGGCGTGCGAACACGCCGTATTCCACAATCAATTCTCATAACCAGAGGCGACAAATGCCACAAACGAAAGAGGAACAACACAACAAAGAACTGTTTCGCCGATTCCTCAAAGAGGTGGTCAACCCCGGCGCGCCCGAGCGCATGGAAGAGTTCGTCGCACCAGGCTACATAGACCATACCTCTGACGCCCGAGGACCCGAGGGTTACCGGGACAATCACAACAAAATCCTTGCCGCATTCCCGGACTTCCACGTAGAGATAAAACAGATAATGGCGGAGGGCGACACGTTGGCCTTCTACCTGACCTACAGCGGCACACACAAAGGCAAGTTTAGGGACATCGCCCCGACCGGCAGAAAAGTCTCATGGTCCGCCGCGCAGTTCAGACGTGTAGCGGACAGCAAGTTCGTCGAAAGCTGGGGTGTTTCCGACACCGACGGATTGCTGGAATCTCTCGGCGAAGTGCTGGAGTAGGATGCACCTGCACAACGTCGATATCGATCACAGATCATCGCGTCGGACAAAGGTCAAAAATGTACATACCTCCGTACTTCAAGATTGAAGACCCGGAGGCGATAGAAAGAATCGTCTCCGAGAACGGTTTTGCGACCTTGATCACGCCATCGTCTGAGGGCATCAAGGCGACTCACTTACCGCTTTTGTATGCGCCCCCTGGATCGTCCGAAGATGCGGGGATCATCAACGGGCACATGGCCCGGGCGAACGACCACTGGAAGGCGTTCGATGGAGTGGCGGAGTCCCTTGCGATATTCCAAGGCCCCGACGCTTACATCTCGCCCGAGTGGTACGAAACAGCGCCAGCCGTGCCTACGTGGAACTTTGCCGTTGTACACATGCGGGGACCACTGGAGCTGATCGATGACCGGGAGTGGCTTTCGTTCCATGTGGATGACATGGTCAGATTTCACGAGTCGAAGGCGCTCGACCACCCGCCAGAACCGAGCGATCCGGCATTCAAGGCCAAGCTCTTGGGCGATATCGTGGGTTTTCGGATGAAGGTCAAAACAGTCGAGGCCAAGTTCAAGCTCAACCAGAACCGCAGCGAAGCTGACCGAGCACGAGTCGCGGAAGTGCTGGACGGGTCCGGCGATCAATCAGCTGCGGGCATCGCCGCACTCATGCGAACGCACGGAGACGATTAGTCTCCAGGCAAATTCCGGCTTAGATCGGTTCTCGCCGCGTGGACGTATCACCAGAAACCTGGCACTCCATCACTGTCACATCACGGGTCCGAAAACGATCAAGGTCTAGAACAAGATCACGATCACGGACCGGGACCCGAGGATTCGGAACACCAGCATAATCCGCCACAAGAGCCGGATGTTTACGAAGAAGTCTGGTCTCAGCGGGTACCGATCGGCACCCGCTGGGTGCTCTGCGGTCCACGGGACGGGTTGCCGCTTACCTCAGGCGAGTACTCGTTCGAGTACCCGCAAGTGGACGAACTCGTTCGTTCCCATACGATCGACTACACGCAGAGCCAGATCTCGTATCCGACCAGAGTTCAGTGGCAGCGAGTCGGGATCGACATCGCCGTGCAATGGGACGCACCACCCGGAGTCGAAGAGGGCATGTGGTAAACGGTCATCATCGGCAACGAGGGTGGTACACCGGATGCATTCGTGTCGCAGGTGTTCGAGTGGGACGCACAGTCCCCCCCGGACATCCCTCTGATGGGCAGCGACACCACCACCTGAGGGAGGCTGTGTTCTACGGCGGCGTCTACGCCTACCCCGAGGACGAGATCTTCGACTGGTAGGGCCCCGGTTTGGGCTCATATTTTGAAATGCTATGAGGTTTCAATAACCTGGCCGTCACCATCACGACTCATCTTCCTGAGTACTTGGTAAGCCCGAACGGACACACGCGGTGTATCCTGCCGACCCGCGT
>CAUZKS010000160.1:0-5156 GCA_963580625.1 Dehalococcoidia bacterium
GTTAACGGTCAGCCTGAATGATGCGCCTGAAAGTTGGAGAGTGGTGCCTCATATGGGTCAAAGACGGAAACCGCACTTTCCGTCTTTCTGAGACCACGGCGAAGAATCTCCAGTCCCATATCCCTTCACACTGGGGTCCCGCGGGGAGACGGATCAATACATCATCGCTGTGATTTTGGCATCGACCCCGGGGCGGATACCATTCCGCCCATCTAGTGCGGTCATCAAATGCGGAGGAGTCCTACGCGCCGCTTCTTCCTCACCCCCAAAGGGGGTACTACTCCTCGCCCGCCTCTATCCCGATGTCCAGACGGGTGTTCTTCTCCGGCTCCCTGATCTCCAGCGCCTTTTTGGCGGCCAGGCGGAACATCTCCATAGGCTGCGCACCTGTGAACCATAATCGGTCGTCTATCAAAAAGCCTGGTACTCCGGTCACCCCGAGCTGAATCGCCTCATCGAACTGGTCCTGAATCAGGCGGTCGTACTCACGAGATTCCAGCTTCGGAAGGATGTCGTCCCAGTCCATCCCGACGCCGATTGCGATCGATTTCAGCACGTCAAAATCACCGAGGTTTACGCCGTCTTCCCAGAACGCCTTGTAAGCGGCATGGTGGAACTCACCCTCCTTGCCGAATCCCTTTGCATACTCGGTAACCGCCTGTGCATGGATCGTGTACGGAGTCAAATTTGCCCGCCGCATCACGATCCCTTCTTCCTCAGCCAGCGCCGCGATATGCGGGCTTAACTCGCCCTTGCCCTCGCCCGGTCGGGGCTCACGAATCTTGCCCTCGGGCGGGATCTCCGGATGGAGCATAAACGCGCGGTAATCGAACTCGATGTTGAACTCGTCAGCCAGTTTGTCGAGCCGTGCCAGCCCGATGTAGCACCAGGGTCATATGTAGTCGTACCAGACGGTGAACGTGATGGGAGCGTCGAGCGGCTTGAGTGGCGGCGGAGCCTGATCGAGAGACATTAGGATGCCCTGAGGAAAAAAGGATGGAAATACTTACAAGTCTTTTTATTGTGCCAGACCCCCAGTGGAAGCATTATTTGGACCACCATGGGGAACAGAGGTGCTGCTCTAACCGCTTGCCGAAACTATTGTGCGCACTCGCTCCGGGCGTCGTTGCGTGATAGGCCGGTCTACGTTGTGCGATCTACAGCCGCCGGGGGTATGGATGTTCGGTTCCGCCCGTGGAACTGACTAGAGTAGACGCGTAGTTAGGCGGACCAGTTTGGATCTCGACCCGTGAGCGCGAGCGCACGCTCAAAAGGCCCGAATTGCGGCGCAGCGATTATCTCAATCCCAAATGCGCCGCTATCCCTTGCCGGCTGGGTACAGAGTCGTTGAGCGGTGACAAGAGTGGCATCGGCCAGTTCTCTGGACAGTTCCAACTGTTGCCCCGTGGCCATCGCTAGATCCCAACTATGGACGAGGATTTCGAACAGAGTGATGTGACCGGCGAAGAACGCCGACATCTCGCGATCTCCTAAGTGGGTCCGGCCTTCGAATGCATCAGGTGTAGCCCAGGCAATCACTAAATTTGCGCCCAACTCTGTAAGTGAATCGTCAGGAGTCGCCTGTCGGTCAGGTCTAGACGTCGGGCCATTCTTCGTTGCTGCCGCTGCGGACATAGCGAACACGTCTGTCATGTGGCTCACAAGCTCGTGGAGGTTGAACTGATCGCATGGCGTGGGCGCGGACCTGTTGTCCGGCGAAATCTCATCTGTGAGATATGCGGTAGCAACTATGGCCTCTCGAATCGATTCCGCCGAGCTCATACCCGTGTCTCCCGTCTGTTGGTGTGCACCGCGTTGGGTGCCGCAGGGGAGAGAATATTACGATTTGCTGCCTCCCCGATAGGCCAGATAACGCGAACCGCTTATCAGCGAACAACGTCCCCTCAACGATCACTGTACTTTGCGATGTGGGTGTGCGGGCGACGAGGTCAACCACGGCACCGGCTTTTTCCTCATCTCAAGCAATGTTTAGGATGTCTTGGCGCCGTGGTTCGGCGAGGGCGTTAAGTGCGATGTCCATGCCGGTAGTGAGGCAGAGACTTACGTAAACGTTAACTTACTTATCAACGAACAATGCCAAAACACCTTCTCTGGTACCTGATCCCTTCTCGACTGAACTTCCGTTACATTGGCAGCACATCGTTATCGCACCCGGGAGGTTACCGATGACCACGACCACGTATGCCTTTGATGAATTTGTCCACGACATGACGGTCCTTGTGGATGGCCAACCAGATCAGGAACGGCTGTTCGATCTCGGTTCCTCTTACCTGGAGCGACTCGTCAACAACCCTGATGCGGTGCCCGAGGAGTTCCGCGTACCGGCAGGCTCACGCGGTCGTTCCGCCAACCACGGTTCTTATATCCTCCATCGGGGAGAAGGTTTGGCGATCACAAGCGTTGTGTGGGGCCCGGGTGACCACATCTCGGCGCATGATCACAAAACTTGGGGAATGATCGGCGTAATGAATAACGGCATTACCGAAACGCGCTTCAATCGTAAAGACGATGGTGTTCGGGACGATTTCGCCGTTCTGGAGGTTGACCGAAAGACGCTTGTGAAGCCGGGAGAGGTTTCGCTGCTGATCCCGGATGTGGATGAGATCCACCAGATGGACAACACATCTGATCGGCCGACCGTAGAGATTCATGTCTACGGAAAGGATTTGAAGGGCCTAGGGCGGTGTATGTACAACATCGAGACCGGGGCCGTGAAGAACTTCTCTACGACGCGCTGGGACAACTGTTAACAGGCAGGCAGTGCCTGGTTCAACTGGGGGGTGAATTGAATGCCGGGTGAGTGTACTGGAGAACAGCTTTCGGCGTTGTTGGACGGAGACGCGCCGTTCGCTCTGATCGATGTACGAGAGCCCATGGAGTACAACGCGGCCCACATACCGGGCGCGAGCCTGATCCCGCGCCGCCGGCTTGAGTTCGAGGTATGTCGAGCATTGCCGTATAAGGGTGTTCAGGTGGTTCTATGCGATGAGAACGGTCGTAACGCTGCGCGGGCTGCGATTACCCTTGTCCGGGGTGGCTACACCGATGTATCCATACTCAAAGGCGGCGTCAACCGATGGGCGGCCGATGGACGGCCAACAGAGTGGGGCGTGAATGTTCCGAGCAAGACTTTCGGTGAAGAGATCGAGCTGGAGCACGATGTGCCGACTATTTCAGCGGATGAGTTGTATGAGCGGATTGAGCGCGGCGACAAACTTCTAATCCTGGACACACGAACTCCTGAAGAGTTCCAGCGCCTCTGCATACCTGGCGGTCGAAGCGTACCCGGCGGAGAACTGGCGCTTCGAATCGCGGACATACGAGCCGAGGCGGCGTGCGACGCGACGGTGATCGTGAATTGCGCCGGCCGGACACGCAGCATCATCGGCACCCGGCTGCTTCAGAGGATGGGGGTCGAGGATCTTTATGGACTGGAGAACGGAACGGCCGGTTGGAGATTGGCTGGGTATGAACTTGAGGCGAACGCGGATCGAACGGGTATGCCGGAACCGTCGGCCGAGGGCGCGTCTGAGGCCGAGCGTTTTGCACGCCGCGTGGCCGATGAAGACGGTGTGCAACTCATTGATGTAACGAAGCTCCGGGAGTTGATAGGTGAGGGGAGTGAGGAAACGGTGTACCTGGTGGACGTGCGCCTGAGGGACGAGTTTCGGACGGGGCACATTCCCGGCAGCTCATGGATGCCCGGTGGTCAGGCGATTCAGACTGCTGACGCTACTGCAGTGGTGCACAACGCGCCGGTCGTATTCATATGCGACGGAGTTGCCCGGGCTGCGATCACTGGGTCCTGGTATCGGCAGATGGGCAAAAGCGACGTGTACGCGCTAGATGGCGGCACAGTGGCCTGGACGCACGCCGGTTTTGATCTGGTGGGCGACGCTGAGGAGTCTGGATCAGACGGGGAAACGGTGCTGGGCCTTGATGCGGCGCTCTCCAGGAACCGTGAAATTTCGGGGGACGGTTTGGCCTCTGATTCATCTCGCACGGTCCTGTTTGTTGGAACTAGCGCTGAGTTCGCAGCAGGTCATGTGCCAGACGCTTCATGGGTGTCTCGTGGGGTTCTTGAGGACGAGGGTGGCTCGGCGATTCCGTGTCTCAGCGCGCCGGTGGCTGTTACCTGCGAAAACGGAGGGGACGGCGCTGCGCTGGCTGCGGCGACGCTTTCTGAGATGGGTTATCACGATGTTGTATGGCTTAAAGGTGGCATGGAGTCATGGCGCTCCGAGGGTCGATCATTAGAAAAGGGCCTGAGCGGGGTGATGTCGGCGCCGCTTGACGTCTTACCGGCTGGTACCAATCGCAGTTACGGAGACATGATCAACTACCTGCGCTGGGAGACGGCACTCGTGGAACAGCCAGAGCGGTAGTTTTCACTCTCTACAATGGGAGCATTCGGTGGTGAAATTTTCCTGCAGCGATATCCACCAGCGCGACGAGTTGCACGACGCTCCATGCAAACGGGATGTAGCCGCCGTAACCCAGGATCGGCAATTCGAATACCGGTACGAAGTCCAGTAATGGGATGTCATAAGTCCATTTCGGGAACGCCCAGAAGTTCCAGAACTCCCACAGCCCACCGCAGAGCAATCCTGCCCCAGCGATCACGGCGGCACGTCTCCAGATGCCCTTGGACAGCTCCATAACGAGTGAATGTCCACCCGCAGCGATGACAAGCCCGTCAAAAAGAAGGAACGGCGAGATCCAGACAAGTGGGTAGAAGATGCTGGGTGCCATCAGCGTCGCTGCCTTACATACGATCCCAGACCCAATGAGTAAGATCGCAAACCCGCTGAATCCATAACGCCGATCAGGACTTGAAACCCGCTCTGAAAGCCCGTTGGTGAATCGTCCGATCATTGCCGTCGCTGCGGCTAAAGCGGGTACGACGGTCGCAAACGAAATCGAGGCGAACACCGCGTAATCGAAGTCATCGTACCGATCACGTCCCATGTACTGCCAGTTGGCGGTACGCCCATTAATCGCCTCGAAATACCACCAGAGGGGGATCGATACGGTCGCGAGCATTATGTGGCGCCGTACGCCCGGGTAGTTGTCTACGGAACTCCACATGAGCAGCGCGGCACCGGTCCACAGCAACGTGAAGGCGAGTGGGTTCA
>CAUZKS010000161.1:0-5136 GCA_963580625.1 Dehalococcoidia bacterium
CCAATGACGGCATTACGGTTTGGAACGTAAACCCGAGAATCTCAACGACCATGGCGAAGGCAAGTAGCGTAGCCACGATCGGGATGCCGAGCAGTACCCTTATTCCACCGATTGTGCTGCTGATAAAGCCACCGACCGCCCTGAGTCCATGCGCGGTACCGCGCATGCCAAGACCCGGCTGAACAACCACCACGCGGCTAACCGCAAAACCACCGATAGCGAACGCCAGCCCGGCAATTACAAAAACGATGCCGGGGCCTGCCGATTCGATCAACAGCCCGCCCGTAAGCGCCCCAATTGCACCGACGGCACGTGTAGCGACAGACATCATCGCAACACCGTTCGATGCGTTTCGTCTCCCGACAACGTCAACGGCAAGCGCTTGTGTCGCTGGCAACTCGAACGCGGCGGTGACCCCGGCGAGGCCAATAAGCACCATCACCGCCCAGATGAGTGCATCAGATTGGGCGATGAGAAACCACATCCCGACCGCTACCGAAACTTTCAGTCCAGCTGCGATCATCAGCACTTTACGGCGTGAGTACCGATCAGCAATCGCGCCGCCGACCGGCCCGAAGATCAGGTTGGGAGCGCTCCTGACTGCGAAAGATACCGCCGTAAGGAAAACCGATCCGGTCTGATCCAGGACAAACCAGCTGATGGTTAGCCGCTGCATCCAGTTTCCGAACCCGATCAGGAGTCCGGCGGTCCAGAGCCATCTGAACGCGTTGTTATGCAGTGAACGTAGGGGGCCTGAGTGCACCCGAATCGGTAGCGACTGTTCGGAAGTTCTACCGGTTTGCATCACAGCTCACTAATTCATTAACGACACATGATCCCGGGAGGTTAAGACCCACGCCTCTCCGGGGGGCCGTTTCGACTATGAAACCGGATACGCCTAACGCACAACACATGCGTGGCCGGATCTGCAGAGCGGCCACGCATGTGTTGTTTTGAACAAAGCTACGGAGAAAAATCCTGATGTCTATCCGGGATTCTAGGTCAGTCCCAGATCCTTCTCGACTTCGGTAAGGGCCTCGTCGATGACGCTGACCATGAAGTCAATCTCGTCTTTATTTATGGACAGTGGGGGGCAGATGTTAATCAAGTCTCCCGCCCGGAAGCTAATAAGATTGCGCTCGTACAAAGCTGGCGGAAGTTTCTTGGCAAGTGCCGCGCTCGCCGGGAAGGAAGCCTTCGTTTCGCGGTCACTTACAAGCTCCACAGCAGCAATCAGGCCCATGCCACCCCGGACGTGCCCAACCGACGGGTGTTCGTACAGTTTCTGTAGTTGCTCGTACAGGTAAGTTCCCATCCGATCAGAGTTCCCGACCAGGTCCTCACGCTTGAAGATCTCAAGGTTCTTCAAAGCGGCTGCGCTGGACACCGGGTGGCCGCCAAAGGTGATCAGATGCTTGAAGGTGCGGCTGTCATCCCCAATAAAGGTATCAGCGATTTTCTTGGTCGCGATCGCGGCTCCAAGCGGAAGGTACCCACTGGTAATCGCCTTGGCGACCGTCGTGACGTCCGCCCGAATGCCAAAACGCTCCGTCCCGAACCAGGTGCCGAGCCGACCGAATCCGTTAATGACCTCGTCCGCTATCAGCACGATGTCGTAAGTGTCAGCAATCTCGCGGAGGCGGTGCCAGTATTCGGGCGGCGGAATGTGGATGCCGGTGGCGGCCGAAACAGGCTCGGCGATGATCGCAGCAACGGTGTCCGGGCCCTGGTGCTTGATAATCGTTTCGAACTCGTTGGCGACGGCAATCGCTTCGTCCACCGGATTATCGTGGTAAGTCGGCCTATACGAATTGTAGTTGGTTACGTGATACGTACCCGGCATCGTCGGCCCCATGGTATCGGCGGCCGGACTTCCACCCAGGCTCACGGCCATCGCCGTACCGCCGTGGTAGGAGTTACGCCGAGAGATCACCTTGTAGGCGCCCTGCTTGCCGGTCAGGATGCGGTACTTCTTGGCCATCTTGACGGCGGTCTCGACAGCTTCCGAACCACCGCTGACGAAGAACATCCGTGCGTTCTTATCTGGGTAAAGATCGCTGACAACGCCAGACAACTTGATGGTGGAGGGAACGATGGACCCGGCGGGCGGTGAGTCGATGGCAATCATCTGCGCATAAGCCGCGTCTGCAATCTCAGTCCGGCCGTATCCGGCGGATTTGTACCAGAGGCCGGCCATGCCATCGAGAAGCCGATTGCCATCGATATCGGTCACCCAGACGCCTTGACCCTTAACGAATATCTTGAGGGCACCATCCCGCCAGTCAGCGGTCTGCATGGCATGCATGAACAGATGCTCCCCAGCGGTCTGCCGAAGGTTTTCTATCTGTTCTCCGGTGAAGGTCTCGGTGGTCATTAAAGTGGCTCTCCGGTGCGACATAGGTTGGGTAAGTTACGGCTGCCAAGTATCTGGCGTCAGTTTACGACCGGGCAGCTAGACGGTCCATAGTCAGGTGAAGGATTGAACATCCTCTCCGGCTTGCGCGCCCGTGGGCGATGAATACAATCCACCCTGAAGAGCGCTTCCTACGTGAGCCGAAAACAGCAGACAAATGCCGAAAGAGGTCCCGGATATGACCGTCAATATCGCCACCGTATATGAGCGATCCAAGAGCCCGGGACCGCAGCCGAATGGCCTGCAGGCCGCCGAGGATGGTCTCTGGTACATAGACCAGCGGAACGACAAGGTCTACAAGTTGGACTGGGACTCCGGCGACGAAATCTTGTCATTCCAGACCACAACGGAGCACGCCAGCGGGATCACAATCGGCGATGGTTTCGTATGGGTTTCCTCGACTTTTGGCCTAACGATTCACAAGATCGATATGGAGACCGGCAAGACCGTCCAGGAACTCCCGACGCCTGGAGTCGGACAGGTTGCGTTCTCCCCTCTTGGGACTGCCGCTCGTGACTCGGGTGCTCATGGTCTTGAATGGCGTGATGGCAAGCTCTGGGTCGCTGTCCCGCCGTCCCAGATGATCTATCAGGTGGACCCGTCTAACGGTGAGGTTCTGCACGAGATCAAAGCCCCGGGCCTGCGTGTACACGGCATCGCATTTGATGAAGACGGCAATCTATGGTCGGCCGACACCGCATCCGGCGTCGTATCCTTACTGGATGTTTCGGACGGCCGTGTCCTGAACTACATCCGGGTCCCGTGGCCGACAGAGGTTCACGGCCTGACGATCGATTCCGCCGGGAAGCTCTGGTATTGCGATGCAGAGACGATGGCGATAGGGCTGCTCGGCCGCTAAGGGCCCTTCCGGGTTTGAGTCGGGCAGAGTTGATTTCGATATAGGCCATTCAGCGGCGGGTGTTGCATTTTGTGGGCAGCATCCGCCATTTTCTTTTTGGCCGACCCGACGTTCAACGGCGAACTCGGGTCAGGTGATCGGGGGCGGGGGCTCCGCTATCCAGGACGGCTGGTGGGAGGGGCCGATAGGGCCGGTTACTGCGAACGGCCATGCCAGTTTTCGGATAGCGCCCCATCGGCCCGGGAACCGAAGCCATGCAAACTCATCCTCGCTCCCTTGTGGGGACTGGCCGTTGATCTCTACCAGTAAGATGTCGGCGGCTGTGTTCCAGATCGGGCCTCCATCTGAAGTGCGGTCCCCGGCTTTCGGCCACGTCTGTTTATGGACGCCAGCGGACGGATAACTCGCGTGGCTCCCGAGCGCCGAGTAGACGATAGGGTTTCCGGCAGGCGTGAACTGAAGGACCGCACCGATCTCTGTCCAGTTATCGGGGAATGCCCACCCGCCGTTGATCCGCCCGTGGGCGGAGAAGTAGGCAGCGATCAGGCCTGGTTCGCTGGCGTTGGTGACACGGACGGTTACGTGCTCCCAGTCTCCCTCGTGCGTGATGTGTCGGGCTTCCCGACCGTTGAAGGGGTAGAAGAACCAGAACTGGAGATCGAACGCCGCAGAGTCGCCCGACACAGACCTAGCATTCACATAGCAAGGCGCTTGAAAGCGCCCGCCTTTCGGTCGAAATCCATGTCTGGTGTTTTGTTGATTCGGTCCACTCGGGATATCCAGATACAGGTCAATCCCACCGCGATCTCCGTTTCCGTAAACCCCCAGCTTCTCGGGCGTCACACGCCCAACCGGCAACAGCACCTCGTCCCTTTTGAACAGCCCTCTCCAGCGCCTTAGACGCGTTCGTTCGAGAAACCACTCAAAGGACGAAGGACGATTCGGATCGTCCGGGTGCAGTCGAACCTCCGGGGCGAATCTCGAAAGCGCGGCAACAAGGTCAAAGGCCGGATCTGGCATGGCGTCCCTGTCAGTAATACATCAGGTCAATGGATCGGCCCGAATATTTCACAGCCCTGTAGGCCTCAGGTTCCGATGCTTGGTCCGCGGTCGCAGTACGCCCGGAGCGTCTCTATCGCGGAGAGCACAGCCAAGTGGCTTGTTCGTGGATTGCGGACGTGTGGCCGATTCACCAGCCTGAACGTGAATTCACCGAACTCTCCCCGGGCGTGAATCTCATGGACGTTACCGGGAGATTCTCGGTCCGCAACCACCTTCACTATGGTCCGTTTCGGGCCTATCCCGGCGATGCTCAGCGTCGCGGCGACGTTCACGTTCGCCGGGAACAACGCCACCGCTTCAAGAGCCGGGCCTTCGTACAGAACGGTCGGTTCGGTGATTTCGACGTCTTCCCACTCGGCGAAACCGGGTGCTCCGGAAAACGCTCGCGGCGTTTTTGTGGACGTTAGGGTGACGCTCTCGAGCAGGTCGCGGACTGAGCGAAGTGCATCGATGCCGCCCAGCGCTCCGGAGGGAATAACAATGTCACACCGATTACTGGCTGCGAGGGTTATCAGGCGGTCAAAAAGCTCCGTATTCGCAAGCGCGCCGGAGCTAAGGATGAACAGGGAACGGCCCGCGTACAAGATGGTTTCCCCGTACGTTTCAATGGCAGCGGGCGCTGCGCACTCGACCACCAGTGACACATCCCGGGCTGCCAGAAGATCTTCCACAGTCCGGCATGTTGCGGGCCTGGGGTCCAATTTTTCGGCCAGGCGGCCGGCCGCTTCCGGATCTTCATCAAAAACGGCGATGACACGGGCATTTTGAACCTCTCGCTCCGAAACGGCGAGAGCGACTTCTC